>JADJFV010000034.1:300000-536955 GCA_016708435.1 Leptospiraceae bacterium
GCTTTGGAAAAAATCATTCTCTTGTGATTGGGGATGCAATTCAAAACAAACCATATTTAAGTGGAATTTATGAACAAATTTCAAAGAAAACAAATGCTTTATTCTTAAAAATGTCAAAGCAAGATATTCTTTTAGAAAGAGATTATACAATACTCGAAGACCTGGCAAACAGAGAGCGTGAGGTTCTAAATGGGTTAGGGGAGTCGATACCGATTCGCATAAACTATGAATTGATGCTTCCATCAAAAGAAGAGAGTGTCTACCTTTATAGATCGGAATCCTATAAGGAATCTCTGAAAAAAATGGAAGAGCTTTATAAGTCCAATAGAGACAAATATGAATTATCCTTACAAAAAAAATATTCTTTTAATTTATTTAAAAAAAACTGCACTACTGAAATATTTCATTCGATAAATTCTTTTTTTGAGGAAGTCGATAAAGAATCGAAAGAAAAACTGGGCGGTGTGGTGAGAGGTGACGACTCTTTTGTGTTTGTTCCGGTTTATGCATATTATGCGGTAGGTAAAAATTACCGAGTCGTAAATGAAAATATGATACCATCTTTACGAACAATTATTTTAGAAAGAAATATATCCGCTGATTTTCTATTCTTTATGAGAGAGTCTTCAACATTTACTTCAAAATTTTACAAATTTAACAAGGAAGATTCTTTTTTTATTTTCTTTACCGATGATGTCTTCTGGCAAAGACCAATTTATGGCTTTGTAAATTTAATTGCCGGCATAGGCGAGCTTGGGTTAGGTGCGATAATTATTCCCTTTGACAAGGGGGAACAGTTTGTAAAAGGATTACAGGGAATTTTTTTTAGTGGACCGGAGCTTTTATTCTTTAACATCCGAAAAGGAACTTTTATATATGAAGGCAAGCCAGATTGGACGGAAGAGGATTGAGTCAAAAAAAGCTAGTCTTGTAATTCCATTTTTATATCAATGATAAAGGACTTCTCATGAACAAACGATTTTTATTTTTACTGACGGTTTTTTTAAGTTTTAACCTATTCATTTATGTATCGAATGCTGCTTGGTTCATTTACTTCAATAAAACGTATTTATATATTCTATCAGGGATTTGTGTAAGCTTACAGCTCGCATATATCTTTTATGCAAAAGCCAATGAAAGTAGAAATAATCTGTTTCAATCGCGAGTAAAAATTCCTATCGCATTCTCATACATTCTTCTTTTTATTTCTGTATCTCTGATGATTTTTTTTCCCGTTCGAAATTTGAATTTGGGAGATGGGATTTTGCTTTTAGAGCATGTTGCATTGGAAGCGAAAATGTTTGGCTATCATCTTACGATGGATGAAGTCTTTGAGGCATTTGTGCATTCGATTCTATTTGCCAAATTCCCTTCCCATTTTGTCACGCCGATGGAAGTATATCGAATTGTTAGCACTGTATCGGGACTATGCGCTCTTGGAATTCTGGTTCATTATTTTCGAAAATTCAAAGTTAGTTTTACGGGATACTTTCTTGTCTTAAGTTGTGGTGGTATATATTTATTTCATGGGTATAGTGAAAATTATACAATGATAACGACTGGCCTTTGGTTTTATATTCTGTATAGTGTAAATTCTATTCGTTCAAATCAATCTAGAAATATGCAAGCCTTGCTTCCTATTTGTCTTATTGCCTGTTTATTGATACTATCTCATCTAGTAAGCGGCTATTTATTGTTTTCCCTTATTTTCTTGTGTTACCATTTTTCAGATGAAGGAAAATTTCTTCAAAATGCATTGTATTCAACAATCTTCTCGCTTCTTATTTTACTTCCAGTATTTGGCTATTTTACTTTTTTTTCCAATATTCGATTTGACTTTACACAAACTCATTTAACAAATCCTAAATTTTATCCAATTGCAAAAATGATTTCGATAAACCATTTTCGGGACATTCTTTTTTGCATTGTGGGCTCTGCATTTTTACCTTTTGTTGTATTGCTTTATCTATTGCTCTTTAAGAAAGAACAATCTATTCAGATATTGAAAAGAAAAGAGTTTCAATTTCTAATATTTGTTTTAATTGGGTTTCTAATCCACGGCTTTGTTCATTATCCGCAGCTTGGATTTCCGGCAGATTGGGATTTACTTGCTTTTTTTTGGAGTCCCATTGTATTTATAACAGTACTAATGCTAGAAGAATTCCCGGAAATAAATGAGGCTGGATTTAAAGGCAGTCAAGACAGTTTTCCTCTAGAACTTATCCCAATTTTTCTTTTTGCAGGAATTATATTTGTATTAAATGCGGCTATTCTAAGTAAGCCGGACGATAAGAAGATGATTGAATTAAGGGAATCTCTTTTAATCATTGATCGATTTTCCTATTCAGAAGAAGCAACTGTTTTGGTTGGTGTTAAGCCTGAGTTTAAGAAATTTTACTTAAAAGTTAGTTTCTTTTTGTTTGAGTCTGGGATAAAAATTCAAGGTTTAAATCTACATTCAGAATCAAACGTTGCCCGTCTTTTAAATGAGAATAAACAATTTCAATTGGAATTAAAGGAGCATATCGGAAATATTGAAACCAAATGGCAGAAAGATTTTTATGCAAGACTAACGCGCTATCATTTGGAATATCTAGATATTACGAAGGAGAAATGAAAGATTCTTCTGTGGATTTGTTTTTAAACTTTCTTGGATATGCTTATCGACTATTCTCTTTGCACTCTCAAAGGAATTATTTGCATTAGCCGCTATTTGAATTTTCTGAACAAATGATTCGAAATCCATTTTTGAATTAGCTTCTGACGGCAAGAATCCTGAATTATATAGAAAGAGAATAGAGTTGTCTATATAGTCAATGGTTTGAGTTTTGAACTCGGTTCCGGGCATTACTCCAATGATATTGGAAATTTCTGAACTTAAATAACAATAATCATTTGAAATTAAAATTGGATCAGTATTGCCACCATTTGAATAATGAATTTGTTTCTTATCTTTATCAATTAAGAGGCAAACTGCTGTTAGTGTATGAATATTAATTTTAAAATACAATTCATCGTTTAATAGTGACAAGACTTTGTCCGGGGATGTCTCTTTTCTGAAAATATCCTTTAACATATTAATAGTTAATAAACCAATGAAGCTAGAGGTTACACCATTTCCTTCGATTTCACCAAATACGATGATGCTTTTATTTTCTATTTCTTCTGTATAATAAAAACTTCCAGAGACAAATGAGAATGCATGAAAATCTGCATATGTATCTTTCGTATTTGTTTTAGGAGAAATCACTTGCTTCTGAATGGAAGAAATAAATTTCATATCCTGCTCTAAATTTTCCTGATAATTGAAATTATCTTTAAGTAGCGTGTAATACTCTATACTTCTCTCTACAGCAACTTTTACAGAGTCAAAAGAAAAAGGTTTTAATAGAAAATCTGAAGCCTTATTTTTTAAACTTGTCACGACTGAATCAATATCGCCTTCACCACTCATCATCACAACTTGGGTAAATGGATTTATAGTCTTAATAGTGGGAAGTAAATCGAGGCCATTATCATTGGGTAAAAAAATATCAAGAAATATAACCGGATTCAATTCATTTTGAAAATATTGAATTGCTTTTTCTGATGAATCAAAATACTTACTCGCAAATCCAAGGCTTTCTATTATTAGCTGCAAAGCCTCTCCAATTTCGAGTGAATCGTCTATAATTAATACTTCAATTTTCAAATTTTACTCCATTAAGAAAAAGCGGGTAGCTCCGGCATCTGTAACTTTTTCAAAATACTTTTTGTCGAAAATAGTCTCCTTTAAATACTCATCATTGGTAAACAACATTTCTCCATGCTTCCATTTATAAATTTCCTTTGTTTCAGAGAAGGCCAATTTTTCTGTATGAATCAAAATGCTCAAATCTCTCAAATTCCGGCCTTTGAAATTCTTTAGTATAGATTTAAAATGTCCCTGTTTAATGGGATCAATGAATAAAAAATTCTTTTGAAATAGGACGGCATCATGAAAGTATTCAGGAATATTGAATATTCCATAGCAATTCATTTTAGAAAAGAGTAGGAAAATGAACTGAGTTAGTTCTTTAAAAATATTGAGCCCGGGGTATTCCTGTCCTTGAAAGAGTATTTTTTTATTTTTTAATTTTCCCAGTCGAATGTTTTGTGTCAATAACCAATCAATGTATACCATCTTTCTATCTTCTTGGATACTCTTTATAAAGAAGTCAGCAACTTTTAAACGAATGTGGATTAGTATCTCATTTGATTCAGTCTTAATGTAAATTCTATTGTCTAAATCTGAAATTGGATCAGTCACCAGTTTAAAACTCTCATATCCTCTTCTTTTTACCATTTCAAATATTTTAGCCTCTTCAAGCATTGAATAAATCTCTGCATCAGAGAATCGTCCGAAAATTAATTTTTCAATGTTTAAAGATGTGCTCAGTTCATTTGAAAAATCGAGCATGTCTAAATTGGTCAGTTTATCTGAATCTGTTTCTTTACTATCTTTATCGCTGGCTTCAAAAATACTCATATCATTTCCTTGCGAAAATTTGGGCTGTATGGTAGTGGATTTTCACTGTGTCCATAAAATTCTTCGCGTAACCGCCTGCTGCTAATATAACAACCTTGCAATTATTTTTTTTGGCAAATTCTTTGATTCGCTCATCTCTATCTCGTAGACCTTGAAAACTAAGTTTAATATTTCCTAATCGATCACCTTCATAGGGATCCGCCCCTGCTAGGTAAAAAATTAAATCTGGTTTCATTGCTTTTTCTATTGAATCTAATGATTTATCAAGCAATAACAAATATTCTGAATCAGTTGTATGCTCCTCTAGCGGTATATCGAAATTAGACGTTTCTTTCTTTGGATAAAGATTATCTTGATGCATCGAAAACGTAAAAACATTTGGGTCGTTCTCGAAAATTCTCGCATTACCATTTCCTTGATGGACATCCAGGTCTACGATTAATACTTGCTTGCCCTGATTGTGCTTTAAGTAGTGCTTAGTTGCGATTGCTACATCATTCAAATAACAAAAGCCTTCCGCATGGTCAGCGAAACTATGGTGCAGACCACCGCCTAAGTTAAATACAAATTGATAATTGGAAGTAAGCTCTGCGGCTAATATTGTTCCGCCCACACCGTAAAGAAAACTTTCTACAATTCTTTCAGTGAGTGGGAGCTCAGAATACTTCGTTCTTTCTGTTACCTTTAGATTGAGCAAGTCTTCTAAATACTCTTCTGTGTGGACAAGATCGAGGTGGTCACGAGTAGCTTTATCTGGCTCATGAATCGAAATTTTACTAAAGTGCTCATCCAGACAAATCAATTCATAAATTTTTGAAAATTTATTGCCAGGAAACACATGGTCGCCTAAATAAATATCATAGTAAGAAGAATACACAACAGAAAAATTCTTATCTGCGTATTCAATTTTTTCAGGAAAGAAAAAGTTTAGGAAGTTCATATTCTAAATGCAGTTACTACAAATTGAATGGTAGCACTATTGTTGTAATAATTCTCTTCTAAAAAACCGAGTAGGTTAATTGAAGGCGCTCTTGCGATTGCTGACTCAAATTCTGATGCACGATTCCAAATAATAAATTTAATTTTATTTGATGCACCGAGAACTTGGAAACGGGCATGTTGTCCGTCCGACATTGGTTTGAAACTAATAATTTTCGCATTTCGAATAGAAAGTCTAGGCTCTGGATTCTCTTGCCCAAAGGGCTGGAGTATTTGTAATTCCTTGAATAAAGTTTCTGTGACTTCCGTAGGTTGAAGGCTAACACTACTTTGCTCTTCAATGCTTGACGTAGATGATTGTTGTAACCATGTCAAAGCGGCTGTCTTTAATCGTTCTTCTAAGATGGGAATATTTTTTAATTCAATTGAAAAACCACCTGCTTCTTTGTGACCCCCAAAGTGAATTAGTAAGTCAGAAACGAGATTGAGTAAATCCAAAACATTTTCATTTTCAAAAGATCGAATGCTACCCCTGCCGTGTCCATGATCTGGAGTGATAAATATTGTAGGACGTTTATATCTCTCTACTAACTTAGTTGCCACAATCCCAGAAACTCCGGGTTCCATATCTGGTTCATAGCAAAAAATTATTCTTTCTTCTGTCCTCTGCGGTTTTCGCTTAAAATATTCTTCTACTTTGTAAAGATTTCTCTTTGTTCGTTCTTTTCGCTCCGTATTTAATTGAAGCAAATCTTTTGCAGAAATATCTGCTTTTTCCGAATTGTTGGCGAGTAACAAACCAACGGCTATTTCTGTTTTGCCCATGCGACCAGCGGCGTTTAATGCCGGACCGATTCCCCAGCCTAAATCTTTGGATGTAATTTTATTAGAATTTAATTTCAGGGAGTTCATAAGTGAAAAAAGACCTTTTCGATTTGAAGGCTTTGTTTCCAATACATTACTCAGTGTTTCAATACCATGCTTGACTATGATTCTATTTTCACCAAAGAGCGGCATCATATCAGTAATCGTTCCTATAGATGAAAGATCCAGAAGAGATTTTAGTTTTTCTAAGATATGTGGATATTTTGTTAAATAGGTAACAATGTCAATTTTTCTATAAATTTCTTCAAGATTTGGAAAAAGGGAATCAGTAACAACAGAATCTGTGGATTGAAAGATTTCATCCAAATGGTAAGCGAAAATTAGCTTCATGGCCAATGTTGAAGTGCAAATCTTTTTCTCTGGATAAATAGAATCTTCCCGCTTCGGATTTATTAATTTACACTTTGGAATTTTTACTGGAATTTCATGGTGATCGAGAACAATTATTTCTATGCCCTGCGCGACCAAATCATTTATTTCATCATAATTGGATGTTCCGAAATCAAGAGTTATCAATAAATCGGGTTTCTTAGATCTGATAAAATTGACTACACTTGGACACAAACCGTAATCGTCATTTGCTGATGATGTTTGAATTGTCAGCAAACCACCGTTTGCCTCATGTGATTCACGAAAAAACATTCCAAGTAAGGTCGTTGAGGAAATCCCATCCGTATCACGATCACCGAACAATAAAATATGGCTCTTCTTTTTGATATGCCTCTTTATAGTTTGAATTGATTCCGTTAAATCAGGTAAAAGGAAAGGCGATGGGAGATTTTTTAAATCCGGATTCAGAAATATATCCCAGTCTGCTTTGTCTGGCAATATACGGCTCATAAGGTAAGATTGAAATGGAGTTAGATTTTTGTGTTCTGAATCCTTTACGCTAGAAAAATTAATACCGTGTAAAAATTTATCTGACATTGCGTTACTACATAATGCAATTGCCGGACAATTTTGCTCCTGATTCGATGCTTAAAAGGGGAGTTTTTATATCGCCGACAATGGATCCAGTTTTTCCTACTTCGATCTTTTCTCTTGCTTCAACGTTTCCCCGCAGAGATCCATTTACGGCTAAAGAGCTAACTATAATATCTGCATCTACTTGTCCAGTTTCATCCACGATTAGATTGCCGTTTGATTCAATAGTTCCTTTCATCTGCCCTTTCAAACGAAGAGAATTGTTAAAACGAAGAGTTCCTTTGAAAATAATATCTTCCCCAATGATTGTATCTGCTTTTTCTTCGCTCATGCAACTCCGCCTTTTTTATTATTCTAGTTTCATTACAGACAACTACGATAGGTCATTCGATGCAAGAAAAAAATCAATATGCCGCAACAAGAATCGTTTCGATTTCATTTTTAGGCAATTCTCTCGGAAGACAATCAAGAAAAGACATTGAAAAGGCTAGTGAGGCAATTTTAGGAAGCTCATTCTTCTTAACTTCGTATTCTGATAGTCTTTGAGGAATTTTTAATTCGATGTATATCTTACGAATACCCTCGACTGCTTTAATCGCAGCCTCAATAACTGAAATATCGCTTGTGTCCTCATCGAGTGCTCGAGCAATCATGACATATTTATTTGCTGAAGTTGTAAGATTGTATTCCATAATGTGTGGCAATAGAATTGACATAGCTTGAAAAATATCCAATTTTGTAAGACTCATTGTCGCAAGAGAAATTGCAAAGCATAGTCCAAGAGAACTTACGGATTGACTAATTCCAGTTAGCAAACTTGCGGCATACAAAGCATTCTTTGCGGGAATATTCTTCGGATCTCGAATAGAAGTAATAATGTTTTTAGATACTAATTCAATTGCTCGCAGGGACGATGAATTAGTAATTTCGTTAGCATACTTAGATAAAATTGTATCAATGGCAGCTGCTAATATAGATGTTCCAGTTTTGGCTATATCAGAAGAGGTCATATGCAAACCAATTTTTGCATCTGCAACAATTAACTCTGGGAACAAATCTGAGCTGGCAAAGTATTTTCGCTCATTCTCTCTTTCGTCTAGTATTGTGCAAAAAGGGGCACATTCAATTCCCATGAGTGGCATAGTAGGGATAATCACTAATGGCAAGGGCTTTCGGGTTGCCTTTTTGGTCTGTAAAATCAATTCCTCGGTAAATAAATCATTAGCAGCAAGAATTGAAACAACTTTCGCAATATTTACAGATTCAAACGATCCGTAGGCTATGATACAATTGACTTGAGATTGTCGGGCAAAGTGAGCCGCAGTGTCTAATTCTTTAAAAGTTCCAACATTTTCAATGTCATCATAAATAATCAGACCTTCTGTTTCCCTCTCTATGCTCGATTTAAGAGCATACAGTTCATTCGGGTTTTGTAGCTCGCGTTGCGTTGTAATTAGAAGAAACCTGCTACCTACATGCTTTATGAAGTTCCCTGCCTTGGAAGCACAATCAACCTCAATATGCAATTTACACGGAAAGTGAAAATTAACCCAATCTTGTAAAACTGGCATTTATATCTGAATTAATTACCAAGGAAAGAATCTGCAATTTTTTCAGCAGTTTTTTCTATGACTTCGGCACCTAGGTTATCGTAGTAACCATCAGCCAATTTTGACTTAATATCGTTTAATCTACTTACATCCATACCAGTCTGTAAGGATAGGGTATGCGATGTTATTGCTTTAATGTCAGCTTTTAGTTTAGCTGCATCAGAAATGTGAACATTATCATTCGAAAGCAATTCAGAACTTTTTTTGACAGGAGCAGATTTCTTAGGCTCGAAAGCCGATCCAATATTTTTTACCTTATCTATGAACATAATTTGCTACCTCTCTCTGTATATCATATCGGTAGAGGAGCTTTTCTCTTTAGCTATTTTTTTTACGTAGTTATTGATTAATACTACGAATTCCCCCTTTGGATAGATGCTTTCTGGGTTTATTTCTTCTGTCTTGTAAAGTTTTATTTCTTCATGAGCCTTTGTTAGTTCCCTTCCTACTAAAACTTCTGTTCCCGGGAAGAGCTCTTTTACAATAGCGAGCGAAGTTTTAATTTTGTAGACTGATTCGTAGAAGACAATTAAGCCTTCTTTGTTTACAAACTCTTCTAGCTCTGCCTTTTTTCTAACAGGCTTTTCTGAAAGAAAGCCCAAGAAGAAAGTAGGATTGGTCTGAAATCCCGAGACTGATAAAATGGCACCAAGTGCACTTGATCCGGGTATCGGAATGATTGCTAATCCTTCTTTTCTTACGGACCTCACAAGACCTGCACCGGGATCGGAAATTCCAGGAGTTCCAGCATCTGAAATATAGGCAAAGCTTTTGCCTGATTTCATTTCATCTACAATCCACTTGAATGAGTTTGCTTGTCCGGAAAAAAGAGTCTTTGAAGGAGTTTTGATTTCGTAGTTTTGTAGCAGTTTATATGAGTTTTTCGAATTTTCGCAGAGAATTTGATCCACTTCTTTTAAAATGCGGATTGCACGCAAGGTAATGTCTTCTAAATTTCCAATCGGAGTTGCAACGAGGTAAAGAGAGCCTGTTTGCATTAGCGATTACACGATATTACAGTGCTTGCACTTAGATTTGTTGATTCACCATCTTTACACTCGCATCCAGCTCTAGGTTTTCCACCAGAATCTTTGACCGTGCATGGGTTACAGAGAGTTCCAACGGGACAAGTTGCTCTTGTTGAAATGCTACAAGAAGAATCGGAGCAAGCAGATGGATTGCAACTGCTTCCCACCGGACATTTACTTGGATCAGTGCTAGCACAGGAAGAAACTGATACAGACGGATTTGAAGTTTGAGGAACATTGCTTAAAACTGCGCGTAGTGTGAAGTTATACATTTCGCATCTTTGGAAATAGACAACTCCAGGAGGTGGAACCCGCCAAGAAATTTTGCGTCTTTTCATATTATCTTTAGCCGTGGAGTTTTCGAGAGCTAAGTGTGGAAAAGAAGGTTGAACCCCATTTTCCGTGTAAACGCTCCCAGCCATTCCAGCCTGCGTTTCAATTAGCGTAGGATTTTGTGAGGTGATAGTTAAATTATACCCAATAAATTGCTGTTCGGTATTTGTGACGAAGTATTTTACGATGAACTCAGGGCGATTTGGATTTACGTATCCTATCAAATCTCCAACTCCCGTTCCTGTAGTCGGAATTTCTTCGGTCGGTATAATTCCAACAAGTTGAGGAACGTTGATTGGATTTGTAAGGAAAATGAGCGGAGCTAAGACAACCGGCGTATCAGTATTTGTTCCACAGGAAGCTGAAAACAGGAGAAGGAAAAAGCTAGCAACGGATTGCTGTGCAAATTTTTTTAATTCGAAATTCATCGTTTCATCAGCTTTTCAAAATCAATAGATATGCCAAACAAAAAAACTTGTTTTTTTGTTTTCAATTCCTCACTACTATCTAAGATTATTCCTATGACAAATAATAAAGGCGTTCTTGGAATTGTAATATTGGTTTTTCTTGTAATTGGGTATTTTGCTTTTTTTTCTGGCGAGAAAAAGAAAAAGCGCGTTGAGTCCAAAAAGCTGAGTTTGTTGCTTGGCGGAGGCAGTGGAAATGGAGATGATGCAAGTTTTGAAAAGAAAAGGGGGCGTAGGAATAATAATAGTTCAGTTTTTGAGAGTGATTTTGGGAAAAGTGGTCTTCCGCAATTTGTAGAAGAAGAAACTAATTCGCCTGAAGGGCAGCAGGGAGATATTCCTATTAACCCGCAAACTGGTAAACCGTGGGAAGAAGATGCAATGCAACAGTTTGATGAACTTCGCAAATTATTTGCAGACAATGATTTAATTCCCAGACGAGCTACGAAAGAAGATCAAGCCAAACAAGCTCAATTAGCAGAAAAATGGAATAAAGCGCAGGCCGCAGTCAGTAGTGGAACATTTACAAGAGATGATTTGGATACTCATTTTTCGCATCAGAAAAAAGTGGTAGAAGATCGTATGCAGATTATTGAGTATTTAATGGAGGCGCAAAAGGAAGATGGGGAAGTCGATAAAGATGGACAATTCGAAAAAATTCTTGAAGGAACAAAAGCGCAAATGAAACAATTGGAAGTTGAGCGAGAGGAATTATCTAAAAAGTTAGGAGGATAATGGGTAATTTTTAATTTGAACGTTTCTGATAACCCGACGAAATCTCCCTCTCGCAAAGATGATCAGGAGATTTCGTAGCAACCAAAGCTTGCTAGTAGCGATTACTATATTGACAATTCTAGGTTTTTTACCAGACTGACTTCGAGGTGACTCATGCGTAAGGTTATCGAATATTTTTTATCCAAAAGTCTTTTATTAAATCTATTGACGGCGCTGATAATTCTTGTTGGAGGATTTAAGGCTTTCACTATGAATCGGGAGGCATTCCCAAATATCAATTTTGACATTGTAACGGTTACTACCATTTATCCCGGAGCCTCTCCTTCTGAGGTAGAGAAGCTCGTCACCAAGCCAATTGAAGATAGTATTAAATCAGTCGATGGTATAAAGGAATACCGCTCTGCATCAATCGAAAATCGTTCTGGAATCGTCATCACAATTGATCCAAATGTAAAAGATACGCAAAAAGTTGTGGATGACATCAAGTCAGCAGTTGATCGAACTGAGGACTTGCCTGAAGATTCTAAAAAACCGATCGTGCAAGAAATCACTTCTAGCCGTAGTCCGGTCATTGAAATTAATGTAGGCGTAAAAGCGGATTCGAACGGCAAACCGGTATTAACCGAGAAAGAATTTAAGCTAAAAGCAAAACAGCTAGAGGATTTATTGCTAGATGTTTCCGAAGTAGGGCGTGTTGTTCGTCGTGGCTATCGCGAGGCAGAGATGCATGTGGATATTGACCCTTTTGCGCTCGATCGTGTTTCGCTAAGCACGAATCAAATTATCATGGCTCTCAAAGGAAAAAATATAAACTTTCCAGGTGGAACAATTGCAGATTCAGGAAAGGAAGCGATCGTAAGAACTGTTGGCGAATTTGATACAGAAAGCGAAATTGAAAAAGTTTTTATTCGCTCGAATGATGCAGGAAGATCTATTGTATTAAAGGATGTCGCAAAAGTAAAAGAAGACTTTGAAGACAAACAATATATTGAAAAAGTGAATGGGCTTTATTCTATCGTTCTCGTTGTTGTAAAAAAAGAGCGTGGGGATGCAATTAAGTTAGTTGATAAAGTTAAGAAGGTTGTCAGTGATTATGGAGCCAATCAAAAAGATTTTATTACACTCTCTTACGTAAATGATTTATCAAAATACATCCGTCGTCGTTTGGATGTTCTTGTTTCGAACGGCTTACAGGGATTTACCCTTGTTGTCATTTCCTTGTTTTTCTTTTTAGGATGGAGAGTTGCAATCATGGTTGCTCTCGGTCTGCCTCTTGCCATGGCATTAACATTCATTATCCTCGACTATATGGGTATGACTCTAAATTTGATTTCGATGTTAGGACTCATCATTGTAGTCGGTATGCTAGTAGATGATGCCATTGTAATTAGTGAAAATATTTATCGATACTTAGAAGAAGGAATTGAGCCGTATGAAGCTTGCATAAGGGGAACCATCGAAGTAATCGCACCAGTAACAGCAACGATTACTACTACAATCGCAGCATTTGGTCCTATGTTATTTGTGACTGGAATTTTTGGTAAGTTTATTTATTCAATTCCAATGGTAGTAATTATTGCACTTTCGTCTTCTTTATTTGAGGCTTTTTTCATTTTGCCGTCACATATTTACGATGCAAATAAACGTGGAATTAAAAAGGGAGAGATTAAGGAAGAAGGACACTGGTTTATAAAAGTGAGAGAAAGATTTTATCGTCCTTCCCTATCATGGGCACTCCATCATTCTAAGACTACTATTTTAATCCTTTTAATTACATTTGCTGGGGCTATTGCTCTAAATGCAAAGTTCGGCAAATTCAAATTATTTCCTGGTGGTATAGAAGTGTTTATCATTAAGATTAGTGCAGAGACCGGTCTTACTCTAGAAGAAACAGAAAAGTTTGGACGCGCAGTGGAAAGAGAGATTGCTCTATTAACGCCTTATCAGGAAAAACCGCTATCTGGATTTTTGAATCGAATACATTTTTTCTTTCATTCGATAGGAATTGGTGTGAGTGAAAAATTTCATACAGGTGAAGTAGAAAATTATGTTACACGAATTGGAATTATTCAAAAGGATGTGAATGATCCGTTTACAAAGCGAGGGAAAAATTTTGCACAAGTAGTCGTATATCTTACTCCTGACGCAGAAAGAAAACGGACAACCGATCAGATTATCAATTATGTGCGCAAAAGGACTGAATGGCTAATGAATGAAAAAGCCTTAGCTATCGCCAAACAGAAAGAAGCCGCTAGACTCAATCAGGATAAAGCCAAGCACAAAGTTTCTGAATTGGAAAATGTTCAAATAGAGATTCCAGAAGAGTTCAAAGATCTAAAAGGAAAATTAGTATCTCTAGATTTGGAAGCAATACAAGGAGGTCCACCCGTTGGCAAACCAGTTGCCATAGAAATTAGAGGTGATGATTTTATAACACTGAAAAAAATTGCACAAGAGTTCAAAGATATTATGGGACAAGTGGAGGGCGTTATTGATATAGGAGACGATTTCAATGACGGAAAGGATGAAATTCGTTTGACGATAGATGAAGCGTTAGCCGCTCAAGCAGGTGTATCAGTTCAACAAATCGCACTTGCTGTAAACACTGCTTATCAGGGAACAGTGGCTACTACGATTAAGCGCGCCGAAGAAGAAGTGGATGTAAGAGTTCGCTTCCCAGAAAATTTTAGAACTTCTATTCGCTCTCTGGATAAAATATTTGTGAACAATAATATGGGCAATCTAATTCCAATTTCTAGAATGACAAAATACCAGAAGTTGCCAGGTATAGCTTCCATTAACCACTTAGACGGCAAAAGGTTATTAACTGCTACTGCCAATTTGGATGAAACAAAAACTACATCGATGAAAGCAAACCAAGAAATTAAAAAAATAGTCGATGCAGCTAAGGTTATTGATAAATATCCAGGATATCGAATTCGATACGGTGGAGAAAATAAAGATACCGAAGAATCTCTCGCAAGTCTCGGAAGATCTTTTTTAATTGCTTTCTTTATAATTTTCATCATTCTGGTTTCCCTGTTTAGATCTTTTATTCAGCCTTTGATTGTGGCTGCTGCAATTCCATTTTCTTTTATTGGAGTCATTCTAGCATTTGTCACACATGGACAATATTTTAGTTTCTTAAGTTTTATTGGAATTGTGGGTCTGGCTGGTATCGTTGTCAATGATTCGATTGTGCTCGTAGATTTTGCCAATCAATTGAGAATACAAAGACCAGATATGACATCGTATGAATTGCTTTTGGAAACAGGGTGTGTGCGTTTACGACCTGTTATCCTTACGACGGTAACAACTGTATTAGGTATTTTACCAACAGCTTATGGAATAGGTGGGGCTGACCCATTTTTAATGCCAATGGCACTCGCGATAGGTTGGGGGTTAGCATTTGCAACACTCTTAACACTAATCATTGTTCCTGTATTGTATAAAATCACAATGGACATTCAGATTTGGTTTGTCTTAAAGGCGAATAAAATTAGAAAGAAACAGACTATGGCTGTGTAGAAAGAATTGAAAATAAATGGAAAAGTTTAATCTGACTTGTATTTAAATTTTCTATGAGTGATCTTTGTATAATTAAGATTAATCGTTCGAACAAACTTGTAATAATAAAGAAGGAAAAGAAATGAGTTTAAATTGTGGTATTGTGGGACTTCCAAATGTTGGAAAGTCGACTATTTTTAATGCGCTTACAAAAGCAGGAGCGCAAATGGCAAATTATCCGTTCTGCACAATAGAGCCTAATAAAGGAATTGTTGAAGTTCCAGATAGAAGACTCAATCGTTTGGCAGAGATTTATAAGCCTAAGAAAATTATTCCAACTGTCATGGAATTTGTAGACATTGCCGGATTAGTGAAAGGGGCAAGCACTGGAGAGGGACTTGGAAATAAATTTCTATCTCATATAAGAGAAGTGGATGCTATTTGCCATGTTGTGCGAGCCTTTGAAGATGCAAATATCACGCATGTGCATGGGAAAGTGGATCCAACGGAAGACGTGAGCATTGTAAATTATGAATTAATACTTTCTGATTTGGAAAGTTTAGAAAAACAATTTCCAAAATTACAAAAACTTGGAAAGACAAGCAAAGAAGCTGCCGAATCTACACTGGTGATGGAGAAAATCATCAATATCCTCAAGGAAGGAAAATGTGCTCGACTTCTTGATTTGAATGCGGATGAAAAAAAAATTGCGCTTAAGTTTAACTTGATTACATTAAAACCTGTTTTATATTGCGCTAACGTTCTTGATTCTGAAATAAAAAATACAAGCAATCCTCTTTTAGACAAAATTTATGCGATGGCAAAGGAAGAAGATGCAGAGGTCGTTGTTCTCTGTGGGAAAATTGAAGAAGAAATTTCCGGTCTTGCTCCTGAAGAGCAAATAGAATTTCTAAAAGACATTGGAGAAACGGAAAGTGGATTAAACCGAATGATTCGCTCGGCTTATAAGCTTTTAAATCTTGTTACCTTTCTTACTGCCGGTGAACAAGAAGTAAGAGCATGGACTACACTCGTTGGAAGCACTGGTCCTAAAGCGGCTTCCGTAATTCATTCCGATTTTGAAAAAGGCTTTATTCGAGCAGAGGTAATGACCTTCGAAGATGTAGACCGTCTTGGTTCGCCCGTGAAAGTAAAAGAAGAAGGTAAACTAAGACTAGAAGGTAAAGACTATATTGTCCAAGATGGGGATGTGATTTATTTTAGAATTAATGCGTAATGTGTCTTTAGGGGTTTCTGTTCATTAGCCTCTACAATCAAGCCAGATTGGTTTTCGTTAAAGAAAAGTTTTTTAGACAGGATTAACAAGATTTACTGGATTAAGAAACCCAAAGCCAATCTGAGTAATTCCTGAATGAATAGGCATCGAAGTTTTGCAGAACTGTGTTTAACAATGTAAATGTTTAAACTAAAGCCATTTTTCTATTGGGATCTGGTCTGAAGGGTGCGATTAAGATTGCTAGTATATGAATGTCCATTGTATTTTCCTTTTTTTATTCTCTATTCATGATTGCGTCTAAAGAAATTTCTTCGAATGCAAGTAAGAATGAATAGAATAGTTTTAGTAACTCAATAAATTCTTTATTTATTTCTACAGTATGATAACTTGTGAGTATTAGTTCGTAATCAATTAACTCGATTGCAAAATTGTTCTGTGATAATAAATTACAGGAAAGACTCTCTCTATTTAGAATTTGGGCAGATAGTCTTTCTGAATTGCTTTTTAAGTAAAATTTTTCCTCTAAATCCAAATTTTCACAAATGCCGTGGATAGATTTATCAAAAATTCCACTTGTTGATTTGTAAGCTTTCTTATCCTGAACGAGAAAATAGAAATCCCTTGGATTGTGAACTGGTGCTTTTATTTGAAGATACATTCCCGTTTGTGGATTTGCTTCGTAAACAGCTTCTACTGAAATAGGTTTTCCATTTAAATGTCCACGAATGACTGGGCGATCTAATGGATCTGAAAGAGTGGAGAAAGAGTAGTTGTTCTTTGCAGCAAACTTCTTCCAACTATCCCATTTTCTATTTTCTTTTGTATTAAAAAAAACTAGAAATAATTTATTTTGAATCTTCATGGAAATATATTTCCATGTGGTTAAAATTTATCAATAATTTTTTGACAAAACTAAATTAATTTTTTAAAAAATTGCAAAAGTATAAAGTTAAGCCACTTTCCATCAGGAATTTCCTCTGTTTTCCGAGTAATGAATCCAACATGTCCCCCAGTTTCTGTCAAAATAGGAGTAAGGCTTTGAATTTTTTTCCAATGAATACTACGGAAAGTATCTGGAGGAATAAGAGGGTCATCTTTGGCATGAATGACAATTCCCTTTGCTTTAATTTTATGGATGTAATGAATGCTTGAGTTATTACGATAGTAATCAAGTGCCCCTTTGTAGCCGAATAAGGGAGCTGTTACCATATCATCAAAGTCAAACATTGTCCTAGCTTTATAGGCATGCTCTTTGACTGAGTTTGGTGCAGACAGAATTCCTCGCTTGAATTTATCTTTGAAAGAATCTAAGAAAACTTTTCTATAAAAAATACCTGCCTGAGAATCAATGTGCTCACAGGCTCTCTTTAGATCTAATGGTGGTGAAACAGCAGAGAAGAATTTGGATCGAATCGTTCTCTTTTCTCCAAAGTATTTAAGTAAAATATTGGCAGAAAGAGAAAAACCGCAGAGTATTATTTTCTTTGAAAAATTATTGTATACATAGTTTTCAATTTGGGCAACATCATTTGTCATACCTGCATTGTAGCCTTTTTTGGATAAGCCTTCGCCTCGACCACACCCTCTCTGGTTAACACGTATTACCCCGTAACCCTGTAGCAATGCAGCTTCCGCCAGGGATACTATATAATGACTATCTGAGCTTCCTTCCATTCCATGGAATAAAACTAAATAATACCCATTCCAACTTATAGCCTTCTTATTCGACTTTGACAGAGGGGGATTATGGTCTAACCACAAAAAATCTCCGCTATCATCTTTTGTCTTAAGAATTAATACGTCTGAATCATACTTTGTTTTTAAATGATTCTTTGGTGGGAATATTGTAGTGAATATTGTTTGAACATGATTGTTATTTAAAAACTTGGGAGGGTGGAGATTAATTACTTCAGTATTTCCGTCCATTCGTCTGCTTCTTCTTTGTTAAAGTATTTTTTTTCTTTTAAGAATTTCAAAAAACTCCTAAGCACTATTTTAGACCTAGTTTGAAGTTCTTCATAGTTATCAAAATTGTCTTCTAAATAAAAATTTAAAAAATCATCTACTTCGTAATGGGTAAAATCTTCAAGCTCTATAGGCTCTTCCGATTCAGTAGTTCCTTCTTCATCATGAAAAAGATGAGAGAGATAGTTTAAGATTAAAACAATTATCTCCCCATCGTCTCTCTTTGTGTAATCTAGATATAATCTAAATACAGTCTCTAAATCTTGCTTATTGGACATGGATCGAAGTTGCCAGAGCGTCTACTATGCCGTATTCGATTGCCTCATTCGCAGTCATATAATAGTCTCTATCTGTGTCCTGAGCAATTTTTTCGAGGGGTTGCCCACAGGCTTCTGCTAAAATTCTATTTAATAACTCTTTAGTTTTTTTAATTTCATTTGCATGAATTCTTATATCTGTTGCAGGAGCTACGATTTGCCCACCGATGCTTGGTTGGTGAATCATAACTTTTCCGCTAGGCCAAATAAACCTTCTGCCTTTCTCTCCAGCGCATAATAGGAGTGAGCCCATAGAAGCTGCCATTCCCATGCATACAGTCGCAACAGGTGAGGAAATCATTTTCATTGTATCATAGATCGTCATTCCAGATGTGATCACGCCACCGGGACTATTAATATAAAATGTAATTTCTTTTCCTGGATCAATCATTTCTAAATACATTAGCTTATTGACAATTTCTTTAGCTGATTCGTCCATGACTGGACCCCAAAGGAAAATCTTTCTTGTTTCTAGAAATTTCTTTTGTATGAAATTTCCATTTTTGAGTTCTTCTAGTATATTCGGAGCTTTTTCTTCCGTTTCTTTCTCGTCTTCGGATTTGAGTAAATTTGTTGAATTCAAGTTCATATCTACCACTATTTATTATTTAAATTTCATGAAAACACCAATTAAAACTGCTCCGGCTCCAATGATATAAAAAAACTTGAGCATATTGACTGGTGGCAAGTGTTCTTTTGTGTCTTTCTTTTTTAAATGAGAACTCGGTAAGCCAGAAGCAAAGAGTCTATCGCTAGATTCATTAGAAATAGTCTCTTTGAATTTTATTACTTTCGAATCTTCAGAAAGCAAATAATACTTTCTCGCTTCTCTGGCTAATGCAGTTTCGTCATCTCTTAGAAATTTCTTTTTAGCTTCTAAATTCATATTCTCAGTTTCTAAACGTTCCACTTCCTCTCGAAGTGTATTTAAACGATTTTCGAGAGTTCTCCTTTCTAATATACCATTCGAGCCAAGTACGGCTGAGTATAGTATGCAAAAAACGGAGATGAGTCCGATAGAAACTGAAATTTGATTTTTATTTAACATCAAGATTGTAAAAAGTTTTCTTTCCTTTATAGACTGCACTTGTGCCCAAATCTTCTTCAATTCTTAGCAGTTCATTGTATTTCGCGATTCTATCTGTACGAGAGAGGGAACCTGTTTTGATCTGTCCAGAATTGGTTGCAACGGCAATATGAGAAATAGTAGTGTCTTCGGTTTCACCACTTCTATGACTTACAACCGCAGTGTAACCAGCACGTTTAGCCATTTCAATAGCAGAAAGAGTTTCTGTCAATGTTCCAATCTGATTTACTTTGATTAGAATAGAGTTACAGATACCTTCTGTTATCCCCTTTTGTAGCTTTTGAATATTAGTTACAAACAAATCATCACCTACGAGTTGAACCTTACCACCAAGCTTATCGGTTAACGCTTTCCAACCAACCCAATCGTTTTGATCGAGGCCATCTTCAATGGTAATAATCGGGTATTTTGAAACTAACTCAGAATAATAAGCTACTAATTCTTCGCTTGTTTTTTCTGGATTTTTTTCTGCTTTTAAAACATATTTCTTTTTTTTCTTATCATAGAATTCACTAGAAGCTGCATCTAAACCGATTAATATATCTTCCTTGGCTTTAAATCCTGCTTTAGCAATTGCTTCTAAAATTACTTCAAAGCCCTCTGAGTTACTCTTAAGGTCAGGGGCAAATCCACCTTCGTCTCCAACTGCTGTGTTTAATTTTTTCCCATGTAGAACTGATTTTAAAGCATGGAAAACTTCTGCGCCCATTCGAAGTCCTTCTTTAAAAGAAGTTGCACTCACAGGCATAATCATGAACTCTTGGAAGTCAACGTTGTTATCCGCATGAGATCCACCATTGATAATGTTCATCATTGGAACTGGTAGTTCTCTTGCAAAGTTTCCGCCTATATAACGGTAAAGCGGAAGATTACAGTATTTTGCCGCTGCACTAGCTACTGCTAAAGATACGCCTAATATCGCGTTTGCCCCTAAGTTTGCTTTGTTAGGAGTTCCATCTTCTTTGATCATTTTTTCGTCTATAAATGTTTGCTCTAGTGCGTTTAGACCAATAAGAGATTTGGCAAGCTTGGTGTTTACATTAGCCACAGCTTTTAATACTCCCTTTCCGCCATAACGCTTTTTGTCGCCATCTCTGAGTTCTACAGCTTCGTATTCTCCTGTTGATGCTCCTGATGGCACTGCGGCGCGACCAATATGACCGCTTTGTAACTTAACATCTACTTCAATGGTTGGGTTACCTCTTGAATCTAGAATTTCTCTTGCTTTGATTGATTCGATAATGGGTGAATTTTTCACGGGATAAAACCTCTTATTGATAAAAATAAAAATACAAAACTATTGTTTCAAATACCAATTCTTACTAGCAATAATTTTTTTGAAAAATATTAATTTCTCTTTTATTAACGGATGGAAAATGCAAAAAACCGTAAACTTTTTATCGAAGGCGAGCGATTTCGACCGAAACTAAGAGCAGGTAATACATTGGAAGACAAAAATTGGATGAAACGGTTTGTTTTGGGAATTACGGGCTCAATGGGGGGTGGAAAGTCAACGGTAACGAAGATTTTTGAATCTCTTGGTGCTTTTCGAATTTCGTCTGACGAGATTGCGAGGCAGTTTACTTCCGGTGACTCGCCTGTTAAAAATGAAATTATTGAGCTATTAGGGCATGAAGTTTTAGATGAATTGGGTAATTTAGATAGAAAAAAGATTGCAGAAATTGTTTTCTCTGATAAAAACGCAATCGCAAAGCTAAATGAATTAATGCATCCATTGATTCGAAAAAAAACTCTCGCGTTGATAGAATCCATAACCAATGGAAGGATAATAGCATGGGAAGCACCACTTCTTTTTGAAGCCGGTGGGGATAGCATCTGTAATGCTACACTTACCGTATTTGCCGAATACGAGCAAGCTTGGAGTCGTGTATATAAGAGGGATGAAATTACAGAAGAAGAATTTCGAAGCCGACTCGCAAACCAGATGGATATTAAGAAAAAGCTAGAAGCTTCCGACTTTAGGATTGTAAATGATAGAGATTTAAGGCATTTAGAGTTAGAATGCAGTGCTATTTATAATGAAATAATGAATAGAAAAATTATCCCTTAGGGGTAAGAGGAAACAAATGAAAGAAAGAACATTTTATACTATCAATCTAGACGTGCGAAGAATTGTATTTATAGTCGCAATACTCATTGGTCTCATGACCTATTTTTTTATGCTCGGGAATGCGATGGGTAAAAAGAGTGTAGCCGCAAAAGATAATTCTGCAAAGGATTTGACAGAAGCACACCATGAAGAAAACAAAACTCCAGAGAAATCTCCCCTGAAATCTTCACCAGAAGAAAATATGGTTCCTGCTCCACCGGAAGAAAAAGTAGATGGAAAAGAATCCGAAGTAGTTGACTTAAAACCTTCTACCGACAATGCCAAAACAATTCCCGTTCCAGTATCTCCGGTTCAAGAAGTGAAAGAAGACTTAACTAAAAAACCTGTAGCGGTTAATCCCGTTCAGCCGCTTCCTGCTAAAACTGGACAGACTCCTCCTCCTGTTGCGGTGAATCCTGCTTTGCCTGCAAAGAAAGCCTTATATCCTTATCCTGCCAAGAAAGTATTACCTCCTGCAAAAACTCCGATTGTGCTTGAAGAAAAAAATTTCTATACGATTCAATTAGGTGCATTTAGTTCCCAAGAGCAAGCTAACAAATTTAAAGATAATGTTATTACAAAAAATAAATTCCCAGGAAAATTTGCTCCTTATGTTTTAAAGCAAAGAGATTTTTTCGTTGTCCTAGTAGGTAAGTCAACTGCCAAAGAGGATTTAGAGAAAATTGTTCAGAACTTAGATGCGGCTACTCAGGGTTCTGCGATGATTGTTAAAAACAAAAAGCCATAAGAAAATTATGATTTTTAAATTTTGAATTATGAATTCTAAGAAATGTGTACTGTTAGGTTGTGTTCTACTTGGCATTAATTCTATTTTATCAGTAGAACCGCCTAAGGAACCAACTGCTCCAAGTGTAGAGTTAGCAGACAAAGTTGATACTCCCAAGAAAGATTCTAAAAAGGATAAGAATACTAAGTCTGCTTCGGTTACAGTTAAACTTTGTGATGGCAGACAAGTAGCAGGAAATATAGAATATGAAAAGGATGAAATTTTCTTTCAACATCTAAAAGATGGAATCAAATACGATAAAAAGATGCGGATAATGGAGATTAAGCAGTTAAAAGTTTTATCCTGGGAATTGAAGAAAGGGAAAAAAGTAAAGGATGGAACAACATTTCAAATTTCCCCATCGAAGGTTCAAATTACTAACAATTCTGCTGAAAATTTTATTCTGAAAGGTTTGCAAGATACTGAATTTCTGAATTTAAACGTATCAAATCAAAATGGAATTGCAAAGCTTTATACATTTTGGTTGGATTTACAATATGAAAATGGAACTTGGTTTTCAAAGCTGTCTACTGTGAATGGTATAGAACGGGAAGATTGTCATGCTGATGTGATTCGTGTGATTCAGTTTAATTAACAGAGTCATATAGTTTCCTGCTTGACTTCTAATTATTTTTTATCACTGTATTTCTATGAAAAAAATCCTGTTTTTAATTCTTGTTGTATTCTCTCTTCGTGCTGATTCTATTCTTACTATCAGACATGTAACGTTAGCCGATATAGTCTATCAGCCTCATTCGGAAGAAGGTTATCTACAAGGTTGGAATTTCTTTTTTCGCAATTCAGAATTTAATATCATCGCAACATACTTGGTTAGTAATCTTGGTCCGAATGATTTGAATAATGGTGTTAGCATTGCGATCGAATCTAAAAAGACAGGTTCCATTTTTATTACAAAGGAATTTGGCAGAAAAGATCTTTCCGTGGATAACGGCATTAATCTCAAGATGTATAACAATACTTTGAAATATGACAATGGTGTATATGAGGTTTCTCAGTTTTATGATGATATGAAACTCTTTCTAAAGTTTGAATCAGATAATCTAGGTGCAACACTTTCAGGTGGAAAGCATTTTGTCAAAGGGCAGGAAAAGTTTGTTCGGGCTGATATTCCTTTTTCATTTGTGAAGACAACAGGCTATATTGATTATAAAGGTGAAATTATAGAGTTAGAGGGAGTCGGTGGGCTAGAGCATTTAATTACAAATTATGAAGTTTATAAATACAGCAGCAAATGGGAAATACTCCGCGCAGTGAATAAAGAGGGAATGAAATTATATACTGGAGGATTTCATGGAATAAAAAAATCGGGCGAAGATTTTTTTCGGACTCTTGTGATTCAAAATCAAAAAGGAGAAGTCTTACTTTCTGGAATGATTACAAAAACCGAAATCGTTTCATCTGAATTGGATAAATTTTCAGGGTATACACTTCCAGTAAAAGAAAAAATATACATAGGAGATAATGGTTGTTTTGTGCAATCAGACCGATTGTATAGTGTTGGTAAAATTAATATACTTTCGAATATTTCAGCCGTGTTGCGCTTTTTTATAAAACTTTTTTTTGCAAATCCATTTCAAGTTAATTACTCTACACGGCTAACAGTGAATTGCCCGGATTCTTTTAAACAAATACCGACAGAATTTACAGGGATTCACTCCTATTACTTAATCAATCCAAAGTAAATTCCTTAGTGTAAATGAATTTATGTAATTAATAAATGACTTGACTATGTTTTAATTTCTATCGTATACTTTATCAGAATGAAAGCCATAGAGAAGCATCGAATTTATATAGGGAAAAGGCAGTAATAGGAAGTGGATATTAGTTTATCAGATTGCGAGAAAGAGCAGATTCATATACCAGAGTTAATACAGCCGCATGGATATGTATTAGTTTTTAACAAGAATACGCATATAATTACTAGATATAGCGAGAATTTTGAGCATTTAATCGAGCAGGCAAAGGACAAACTGATCGGGAAAAGGATAAGTGATGTTATCCCTTCGAGTGTCTATAAGATAATTAAAACAAAGCTAGATTTTTCAATGTATAAGCGACATACTTTTTTTAATGCTGTGCTTGAACAATACTTTGAAAAGCCTATCGATATTATAATTTGTGATGCGATAGGCGAAATTATTCTTGAACTCGTTCCCAATTCAAATATCGAGGAAGATATCCACTCTATGGATATCCAATTAAATGAAATTGTTCGCAAAGTGATAACTACTCAACAAATAAATTCACTTTTTGATGTAGCCGCAATTGAAATAAGGAAACTATCTGGCTATGATAGAGTGATGATTTATAGGTTTGATGAAGAGTTTAACGGTGAGGTAATTGCCGAATCTAGAGAAGCGGCAATGGAGTCTTATCTAAATCTTCATTACCCTGCTAGTGATATTCCATCGCAAGCTAGAGAACTTTACAAAACGAATATGATACGAACTATAGTGGATATTCATTATAAGCCGGTTCGAATTCTAAAATCCATTAACGAATCTTCTGCACCTTTGGATATGAGCCATAGTTATCTTAGAAGTGTATCTCCTATTCATTTGGAGTATTTGCACAATATGGGAGTAAGGGCAACTTTAACTATTTCGATCATGGTAAATGGCAAACTATGGGGACTCATTAGCTGTCATCACCGAACCGCATTTTCTCCGAATATAAAGCGCTTGAATCTTGTTGAAATTTTTGGAAACATACTTGGTGGAATTATTCAGGCACGAGAAGAAAGTGAAAATGAAAAAAGAAGCAGTGAATTGCTTGCTCGTCTTGACCTTGTAATGGAAATGCTTTTGATGCATGAAAAGAGTTCTGATCTAATGAGCCTGATTCAGAAGAAAATTCATTTGCTTCAATCGATTTTTAGTTCTGATGGATTTCTTGTTTACACAAACAATGCTATCATTGCGCATAATTTCCCTTTTCCTGAGAATGAAATAAAGCAATTGATAGATTGTTTAAAACCATTGGTGCAAGATAAAATTTTCCATACAGATAATTTGGTATCGGTAAACAGTAATTTGCCGGAAGTTATTTTGGAGATGTGCGCTGGTCTTATCGTAATGAAATTAGACACGCAGCCGAGTAGTTATTGGATATGGAGACGGAATGAAAAAACGCAGACCATTTCTTGGGGAGGAAATCCAAATCAAAAAGCGATTTTAAATCAACAGGGAGTAATTTCACCGAGAAAATCATTTGAAAAATACAATCAAATTGTAACCAAGAAATCAATTTCTTGGGATATATCTGAAAAAGAATTTTATATTCATTTAATTCCACGGTTATATAGATTGCATGAAATTTTTGAATCGAATAAGGAATTAGAGCACCATAAGCAGCATATACTTCATATAGAAGAAGAGCGTGCAAAACATTTTGAAGAATTAGTAGAAATGTTAGTTAGTGTAATTGAAATGCGCGATGCTTATACTGGAAATCATACTCGCAGAGTTGCAAGTTATTCACTAGCGATAGGTAAAGAATTAAAGATCAATAAGGAAGATATTAATCGACTTAGAGAAGCCGCCATTCTTCATGATATTGGAAAATTAATTATTCCAGATACAATTTTACTGAAACCGGGAAAACTATCTTATAAAGAATACGAATTGATTAAGCAACATGTAATAGTGGGACACCAGATTCTAGACAAGATAGATTATTATAAGCCTATCGCGCATATCGTTCTAAATCATCATGAGAAATATAATGGAACTGGGTATCCTTTGGGAAAGAAAGGCTCTGAAATTCCTTTTCTATCGCAAATAATGATTGTTGCTGATTCGTTTGATGCTATGACTACGAATCGAATTTATCAACCTAGAAAGACATTTGAAGAAGCATTGGCAGAGTTGATAAAATATCGTGGTATATGGTATCACCCAGAAGTCGTAGATGCCACAGTAAGAATGGTGAAAAATTTACAAATAATAGAATCCGAAACATCTCAAATGCCATTTACGCAAATTGAAAAAGAAAGGTTTTCTTATTTTTTCAAAGACCAATTAACAAATATATATAATGCGACTTATTTGTGGCGAGTCATTAATGATTTAATTCCAGGAATGCATTATAATTATTTTTTAATGATTGAACTTCGCGGAATGACAGATTACAATTCGCATTTTGGGTGGAATAAAGGAAATGAAATCATTCAAGAGTTGGCGCAAGTCTTGATAAAAATTACGAAAGAAGAGCAATTGTTTAGAGTCTTCGGGGATGATTTCATTGTCTGTTTTGAAACGTTAGACGCTAAGGATTCCTTTTTAGCAGCATGGAAGATTACTCAGATTCAAGGAGTCTTGTGTAATTGCAGGTCCATTGAAAAAAACATGTTCATAGAAATTCTATAAAACTAATGAATCTTGATCCCAAAACTGTAATCCTGTTTAACGCAATCGGATCTCTTTCTATTAGCTTTGGCTTTTATATAATTTCGCGCGGTAATCTCCGTCAGATATGGGAAATCAGAAGTTGGGCACTTTCCACTTTTATTCAGTCTACCGGTTGGATAATCATTGGAGTATTGCGCGGAATAATTCCTGATTTCATATCTATCATTTTGGGCAATGGTTTACTTATTTTATCGCAGGCAATGACTTTTAACATTCTTTGCAAGTTTCTAAATATAAAGGCAAATCGTTATTATTCGTATCTAGTAACTGGAATCGCAACTCTTTTTATTTGCTATTATCAAATGATTGAACCTGATTTTTCGAAGAGGTCAATAGCTTTATCAATTAGTATAGCATTGATTCAGATTTCTTCTGCGTTTGCTTTGCTTAAGCCTTTAAGTCGTCATTCGGTTCATTATTTTATTAGCGCAACTTATGCGATATGCGGTATTTCCTTAATTGGTCGCGCAGTATTTTATATAATTCATTCGAATCCAATCAATTCACTGTTTGAGCAAAATCTAATGCAAGACATTGGCTATCTTATTTTCTTTTTGACAGTCATGCTTTTGCCCTTTGGTTTTTTATTATTGTGTATAGATAGATACATTGTTAAGAAAATGCAGTCAGATGAGAAAATACAAAAGTTGCTAATGGGAGTTGAACAGAGTCCAGTTTCGATTGTGATCACAAATACAAAAGGGGAAATAGAATATGTCAACCCGTGGTTCTCGGAGGTAACAGGTTATAGCCGAGAAGAGGTGATTGGTCAAAATCCTAGAATATTGAAATCAGGATTCACACCTCATAATGAATATGTGACTATTTGGGAACAGATTGCAAGTGGAGAAAAATGGAAAGGAATTTTTCACAATAAAAAGAAAAATGGAGAATTATACTGGGAATCCGCAAACATCTCACCAATTCAGAATGCGAGAGGAGAAATTACACATTACATAGGGATCAAAGAAAACATTACTGCTCAAATAGCTGCAGACAAAAAAATCAAGGAAAGTGAAGAGAAGTATAGACTCATTTTACAAACGTCGAGGGATTTGATTCACATACTAGATTTGGATGGGAATCTCATCGAATTCAACTCTGCCTTTTTAACGCATCTCGGATATACAGAAGAAGATGTGAAGAATTTAAATGTCAATCAATGGGATGCACAATGGAATCAAATTGAATTGGAAAAAATTATTCCAGATTTAATCAAGAATCCGAAAATTTTCGAAACGGTTCACAAACGAAAAGATGGATTACTTGTAAATGTCGAAATCAGCGCAACTGGTATAATGATTAAAGACCAATTCTTCTTATATGCAGCAGCAAGGGATATAACTGTTAGAAAAAAATGAACTCATACTAACAGAAATTAGAAAAAAACTGAAAGATTCAAATACAACTAAGGACAAATTTTTTTCCATTATTGCACATGATTTAAAGGGTCCAATTGGAAATATCAATTCAATCTTAGAAATTGTTACTAGTAAAGAAAATGAGATATCGAAACAAGAAAATGACAAATTTATGAGTATGCTAAAAATTTCAGCAAAGAATGTTATGAGTTTACTAGAAAATCTTTTGACATGGTCTCGTTCACAGCGAGGGGATATTGATTTTAACCCGAAGAAATATGCTTTGAATGAAATTGTTAATTCTAATGTAAGTCTTTTTTTCTTCCATGGCGGCTAACAAGAATATACTTTTAAAAAATAGCATTGAGGACAAAGTATCTGCCTTTTTTGATTTTGAAATGATGAATACTGTCTTTAGGAATTTAATCAGTAATGCAATCAAATATACAAGGGAAAATGGAGAGGTGAATATTTCTGCCGTTGAAACTAAGGACTTCACTGAATTTGTTGTGAGGGATAATGGGATAGGAATGAGCGAAGTGATACGCGATGGTTTGTTTCGATTGGATGTAAAACAGGCAAGCATACAAGGAACAAAGGGTGAGCACGGCTCTAGACTTGGCTTGATTCTATGCAAGGAATTTATTGACAAACACAGGGGAAGCATTACAGTAAAATCCAAACCGAATCAGGGAAGTGAATTTCTAGTTCGGCTTTATTGGAATAATCATGATGAACCTCGACCCCAAAACCTTAATTCTTTTTAATTCGATTAGTTCTCTATTTATTGGGCTTGGACTTTATACAATTTCGCATGGCTACCTAGGACAAATCTGGGAAATAAGGCGATGGGCTCTTACTGTATTAATGCAGGCTGCGGGATGGATTTTTCTTGGAACTGTTGGTGAGGCTAATTCTGATTATGCATCAGTTATTCTTGGTTATGGTTTAATTCTTTTTTCATTATCCATGAGCTTTAATATTCTTGCGTCTTTCTTGAAAGTTAAGATAAGACATTATCTTGCCTACTTTTTATTTGCCATAGGATTGAGTCTTATTGGATTTTACACGTTTGTGTTTCCAGATATTTTAAAACGCATTGCTTTTCTCACTCTCTCCAGTTCCATTCTTTTTATTTCTTCCAGTTTTATTTTAGTAAAGAATAAAAAATGGAAATTGAAAAGTCATTTTTTCACTGCATCGATTTATGCGATATGCGGAATATTTTTGGGTTCAGGGTCGATTTACTTTCTACTTTGGGATAAGCCTCATATTCAGTCAATTTTTGAACGTGATAATGCATTAGGAATTTCTTATACAATTTTTTTGTTAGGCGTAGTTCTGATTCCATTTGCTTTCTTACTTATGTGCATTGATATATTCATCATAAAAAAAGAGATGGCAGATCAGAGAATTAAGAAGTTAACAATGGGAATCGAGCAAAGTCCGAATTCGGTAATGATTACCGATACAGATGGTGCAATCGAATATGTGAATCCTAGTTTTTCGGAGATTACAGGCTATTTGTCGGAAGAGGTAATCGGAAAGAATCCCAGAATATTGAAATCAGGGTATACATCTCTAAAAGAATACAAAGAAATATGGAATACTATAGGCTCTGGTCAAAGATGGAAAGGAATCTTTCGTAATAAAAAAAAGAATGGAGAACTTTATTGGGAGTCTACAAGCATTTCTCCTCTAAAGAATCAATTAGGAGAAATTAGTCATTTCATTGCAATTAAAGAAAATATTACAGCTCAAATTATTGCGGAACGAAAATTAGCCGAGAGTGAAGAAAAACATAGACTCATCATGCAGACTTCTACGGATCTAATTCATATTACGGATATTCGCGGTAATCTCCTTGATTATAATTCTGCTTTCTTAAGGCATCTTGGTTATAAGGAAGAGGAAGCCGAAACTCTGAAAGTGAAAGACTGGGACGTGCAATGGAATGAATCTGAGCTTGAGAAGATAATTGAGGATCTTATTCATAAGCCACAAATGTTTGAAACCATGCATCGTAGAAAAGATGGAACTGTCCGCAATGTAGAAATTAATGCAATCGGAATAATGATTCAAGGCGAATACTACCTATATGCCTCCGGAAGGGATATAACAGAAAGAAAGCAAAATGAATTTGCGCTCAAGGAGAGTGAAGAAAAATTTAAAAGCTTCTTTCAAATGAATAAAGCCATATTTTTATTAATCGATCCAATGAACGGCAAAATATTAGACGCAAACTCCGCTGCTCAGAATTATTATGGCTATTCAGTTGACGAATTAAAGTCAATGCGGGTAACAGATATTAATACCCTGAGTCCAGAAGAAATAAAAGCTGAAATGCAGAATGCTTCTCTATTTATGAGAAATTATTTTAATTTTAAGCATAGATTAAAAAATTCTGACATAAGGGATGTAGAAGTATATTCAACACCAATAACTATTAACCAAAAAAATATCTTATTTAGTATGGTGCATGATGTTACTGAGCGCAAAGAGGCAGAACGATTATTGCTAGAAAGTGAAACTAGATTGAAACTTGCTTTAGAAGGTGCCAAGGAAGGAACATGGGATTGGAATATTAAAACTGGTGCAGTCATTTTTGACAATTACTGGGCTGAAATGCTTGGGTATGAACTATCAGATATTGCGCCTAATGTTACTTCATGGGAAGAATTGTTACATCCTGAGGATAGAGAAATTGTATTCGATTGTCTTACGAAGCATTTGAATGGCGATACAGAAGTTTATCAAATGGAGCATCGAATGAAGACTAAATCTGGTAAGTGGAAATGGATATTAGGGCACGGAAAAGTGATTGAAAGAAATGAGGTAGGAGAGGCGCTTAGAGCCATTGGAACTCATGTAGATATTGATATTTACAAAGTTGCGCACGAAGAACTTAGAATTGTTTCCGAAGAGTTAAAAAATTCAAATGCGACAAAGGATAAATTTTTTTCGATTATATCCCATGATCTGCGAGGTCCGATAGGAAACATAAATTCACTTCTAGAATTAATTACAAATACAGAAAGCAAATTATCAGAAGAGGAATACAGTGAGTTCATGGGAATTGTCAAGTCCTCTACAAAAAATGCTTATATCTTGCTTGAGAATCTTTTAGTATGGTCAAGATCGCAAAAGGGGCAAATAGAGTTTAACCCCTTTAAGTATAATATTCACGATTTGATTAAAGCGAATATCAATTTGTTTATTATTTCTGCTAAGAATAAAAAAATTTCCATAACTAGTAGTGTAGATAAAAATGTATTTGCCTACTTTGATTTTGATATGATGAATACCGTGATTCGGAATTTGATTGGAAATGCAATTAAGTATACCAATGAGAATGGTGAAATTTTAATTTCCGCCAGAGAAGAATCAGAGTTCACTGAAATTAAAATTCAGGATAATGGTATAGGTATGAGCGAAGCAATTGTGCAAAGCCTCTTTCGAATTGATCTAAAGCAACCAAGTATTCAAGGCACAAATGGGGAAAAAGGCTCTAGGCTTGGTTTAATTCTGTGCAAAGAATTTTTAGATAAGCACAAAGGCTATATTGGTGTGAAGAGTGAGCCAAACAAAGGCACAGAATTCATCGTTAGGCTTTATTCGCCAACGGTAAAGTAAAACTAATTTCTGTTATATTTCCATCTGTAGTAATCCAGAATAAGCCGCTATTTTTTTCTACCAACTCTTTACATAATGCTAAGCCAAGTCCAGATCCTTTTTCTGCATCATCAAGAGGTCTATCAATATGATATTCAAATTTGAATATTTTTTCCTGTAAAGGCTTGGTAAAAAACATGCCTTTGTTTATGATTGAAATTGTAATCTTCTCTGAATCGGAAGTTGTTTTAATTTTTATAAATTCATGATAGTTTGTAAACTTAATCGCATTGGAAAATAAATTTTCGAGGATGATTTTCATTGCGTATTCATCTGCGAGCGCAAACACTTCATTTTGTGCTAACTCACTCTCTACAGTAATTTTCTTAGATTGAATAGTTTCAGTGTATTCTTTTACAATTTCGTTCATGATCTTCGATAAACTGATTTTTTCTGCTGTGAGTTTAATCAGATTTGTCTCAAGCCGGGACCAGTAGATTAAATTTTTGAGATAGGATTTTGTTTCGACATTGAATTTATTTAGTTTTGCTAATGATTCTTTCGCAGCCTTCATATCATTCACATTGATGAAGTCTTGTAGAGAAGTAATCCTGGAAAAAATTTCATCCAAATCATCTTTCATATCCTTTGCTATGATGGAAAAGAATGTATTTTTCTTATTATTTAATTCCTTTAATTGTTTATGAAGCAAGCTATTTTCGAGATGAACTTTTACTCTTGTAATGACTTCTGGATTTTGGAAAGGCTTTGAAATAAAATCAATGGCTCCGAGTCGCAATCCTTCCACCTTTGTATCTATATCCTGATGGGCACTTATAAATATTACAGGAATTTCTCTTAGCTCTGATCTTGACTTTATAATGGAAAGAAGTTCTAAACCACTCATCTCAGGCATATCAATATCAAGAAGAATTAAATCAGGAACTTGTTGATCGAGTAGCTTTAACGCATTTTTTCCACTCGAGGCAGAAATGACATTGTATTTCTCAATCTTGAGAATTAAGCTGAGCATTTTCTCGCTCATTTCTTCATCATCAACAACGCAAATAGTATAAGCCATTTATTTCTCCAAAAATCTTAATATCAGGCAATAAGTTACTGTCGCCTGATGAACAAAGTTTTGTCAATGGATAATTATCAATTACTTCACTAGAGTCTCAGGCTTGAATTCAAGAATTGATTTAATCGAATACTCGCTTAGTTTGTATACTATAGGCTCATTATTTTTTCGCACATAATAAGTATTTAACTTTTTATCAAATCCGGCGGATAGAATTGTATAGCTTTTAGGAATTCCATCTTTGCTTTTAAAATCTACTCTTAACTCGAATGGATTGGCATCAATATTAGATAACACTGATTCATCTACTAAAATATCATCGCTATTAACAGAAGAAAGTTTAGAGAGAGTAGTGCTCATATCTTCGTTTGCAATCTCTCCTTTTTTAGGGGATTCAAGATTCCAAGCTTTTGTCTTTCTAATCTCATAGCTATTGCCTATCCTTTTAAGGGTAATACCGATTATCTCCTCTGATGTAAGCCCAATGGGAGATACTTTTTTGTTTAGAAAATGAACAAAATCAGCCCGGTTGGTTGCTGCTTTCAGATTTTCTTCTATTAAGTAAATATCATCTGAATCTTTCCACTTTATATGACTACTGTTTGCATCGGAGGTAGCAACAGAGCCTACTAGGAAGTAACCGATAGAATTGACATTGTCAAAAAATTCTATACGAATTTCATCTTCGTTAAAACCATACTCGTCCGCTCTTTCTTTTGAAGAGCTAACAAGCGTATATTTTCTCGCGTTGGAAAGAGATTTTAAAAGTGAATCCATTTTTTCTTTGTCAACGGGAAGAGTTTTTCCCTTTGCCAAAAGACTCCATTCATCGTTTCCTTTTTTAAGTTCAAACTTTGAATCCGGAAGTTTTGTTTTCTCTACGGTGATTTTTGTGATTGGAGAATTTGTATTATAGAAAGTAGATGCTTGATCGTAACTGCTGATTCTAAATCCAAATGGATCTTTTACAATGAATATAAGTAGAAGAAAAATAATGTTAATCGTTGTCAGTGTAAGAGCTGCATTATTCATGCAAAAATTAAAAATTTTATTGTAGTATTCTAAAATAGATTTCATGGAAATTACCTTTTACCTGAAGTTCTCTTTTTCAAACGAAGAAAGGCATATATTCCAATGCCCACTGGAAGGAGTAAAATATTAAGGAAGCTATAAATGAACTTTTCAGTTTTATTTACATCCTTTAAATTCTTAGTGTATACTTGCTTGGTTCTAAGAGAAAGCATGTCTGTATCTCCACTGAGTATATCTATGACGTTTAATACAAAGCTCAAGTTGGTTCGGAATAGGGGTAGATAGTCGTTAGTCGCAAGCATATCTGAAACAATATAAGGACTTCCAAAGACTACGATTTGACTTTTCTTTCCTTCTTTTGTTTTGTCGATAAATGCTTCTGTTGTCTCTTTGGGAACAGTATCTGTTGTAAAATAAGATTTTAGGTTTCCCTCTACATGCAGCCCTAGCACAAAACTTGTATTTTGCGCATTGATTGGCTGTTTGGCAACTTTTTCTTCATTTACAATAACAAACTCAGCTCTCTTGTCAGCCTTCTTAGTGCTTTCAATCAATGTTGTGTATACTGCTCCCGGTTGCTTGTCAGACTTCACGTCTATAGAAGACGTCCATGGAAGTAGAACTGCACTGGCATTTTTTGTGAACTGACTCTTTGGATTGATTGTTCCGCTTTCTTTTCTCGGAATAACCCAGAGCGGATAATGGAAAGCTTCCGCATTTGGATTCGTCAATTGCTGAAAGATCGAAGTCACTGCGTAAGAATCATCTGGCTCAAGGATCATATCAGTTTTAATTTCTATTCCATAATGAGAAAGAAAAGCATTGATTGCTCCTACTTCTGCCGCAGGTTGGGCTAATCCTTCATTGCCTCCACCCATCATCGCGGCCATTTGATTTTGCCCGCCCATTTGGAAGTTAAAAGTCTTTGCAAAGATTAAAAGGTTTCCACCACGCATTAGGAATTGATCTATATAGTATTTGCCCTTATCCGTTAAGTCAGGAGAGCCTACCCATAATACAGTTTTAATTTCATCTGGAATGCTTTCTGAATTTACATTGATTTCTTGGATTTCTCCATTTTCAGGAGCGAATGCTCTGTGCACAAAAAGTCCAAAGGTATCTTTTCCCATTCCCTGTGTTTGTTCTGGAGCTAAAAATGCGCCGGCAGTTTTAAGAATAGCAACTGTAGAGGAATTATTCTTCTTAAGCATTTTCTTAAGTGAGGATAATATCTGGTATTCGATTGCTTCTGCGAAATAGGCATTTGGAATAACTGTGGACTTTGAGCCTACGGTGAGTTTAATTCCAAAGTAGGCTTGCTTGATTTCGACAGAGCCTCTTTCTTGCTGATTTAATTGAGCCGGCTTAATTCCTGCTTCTGTAGCTTTCTTCTTATCCGACTCATTGGAGTCGGGGTCATGAAATCTAAGCTCTACTTTTTTGCGATTTACATTTGCGATTTCTTTAATTAGCTCTCTTGTGAGGCTAAGTCTGGCTTTGTGCTCACCTGGAACATCGGAAGAATAAAATGCATCAATGTATAGTTTTTCAGGAAGATTTTGTAAAACTTTTTCAGTGCTGTCTGTCAGATTAAAACGATTTTCCCTTGATAAGTCTTTGCGACAGTAGAAATCACTGATTAGATAATTGAATAGGAAAAAGCTTAAGAAAGTGCTAAAGGAAATAAATTTATAATTCTTATTTAGTTTAGAAAAAAACTCTATCATTTTTTACCTCGAATTACAAAAACATTTAAAAATAAAATTACTTTAATAAAACTAATAAAATACAGAACATCCCTCGGATCAAATACTCCCATTCGAAAAGATTCGAAGTGTTGAGAGAGGGAAAGAAATGCGATAAATCCACCTAGAAAATTTCCAAAGAATTTGAGTATAGGCTGATATCCCATGATAAACATGAGAAAGCAAGCAAGTAGTGTAAGGATGAATGCAGAAATTTGATCTCGCGTGAGAGAGGAAATGATTAATCCAATACTGATATAAGCACCTCCCAAGAGGATAGTCCCTATATACCCCATAAGAACAAGACCGAAATCTAAGTCGCCTAGGATACGCACTGTTAGGGGAGCGAGTAGGGTGCAAAGAATGGTAACGGTTAAAAACATCCAAGCAGATAAAAATTTACCGATAACGATTTCGTAGTCTCTGATTGGTAGTGTCATTAGAACTTCGATTGTTCCTGACTTTTCTTCTTCAGACCAGATTCGCATTGTGATAGCAGGAATGAAAATTATATAAAGTATTGGAATCCAAGAAAAGAATTGCTCTAGACTTGCGATTTTTAAATCCCAAAATGAATTTCCTCCCAGTCCATAGAAAAATAAAAAGGAAATTAGAAGTAAGAAAAAGGAACTGAAGATATACCCTATTGGTGTGTTGAAGTAAGTGGATGCTTCTTTACGAAAAATTGTTTTTATATTTCTCATGGTTACTTACGTGTTAGCTCCTCAAAGATTGATTCTAGAGAGCGTTTAAATACTTTAAGCTCTCTTACTGGTAGACTGGATTTTGCAAGTGTCGCAAATACTACTTCTGGTTTTAATTCAGTCATATGCACTAGATAGCCTTTAAATCCTGCCTCATTTATTTCTGGGAATTCTTCTACGCTCAGAAAGGGCGCGGCTGCAAATAGCGGTTTCACCTGATTTAACTCTGCGCCTACTTGAATGGATACAGAGAAACCGGAATGTAGATTTTTTACGGAAGAATTGGCTACAATATTTCCCTGGTTAATGATGATTACCTCATCACAAATATCTTCTACTTCTTGCAAGATATGAGTAGATAAAATCAAAGTCTTTTCTTTACCCAGTCCTTTGATTAAAGTTCTGATATGTGAAATTTGATTTGGATCAAGTCCTGATGTAGGTTCGTCTAAAATAATTATTTCGGGATCGTGAATCAATGTTCCGGCTAAAGCAACCCGCTGTTTAAATCCTTTTGAAAGAAAACTAATCGGAGTATTATAATGCGATGATAGCTCACAGATTTCCACCATCTTTTCAATTCGTGATGGTTTATCAAGAGTAGCCACACCACGAATATCTGCCATATAATTTAGATATTCACTGATAAGCATTTCAGGATAGAGAGGAGCGGATTCTGGTAAGTAGCCGAGCTTCTGCTGAATCGTAATTGGATCTTCTAGAAAAGCATGAGTGCCATAATAGATAGATCCTGAACTTGGTTCTAAATAGCCTGTGAGTAAGCGCATAGTCGTTGTTTTGCCCGCGCCGTTTGGACCAAGTAGTCCCGTAATGACTCCCGGTTTTACTGAGAAGGAGATGTTATTCACGGCTACTTTGTTTTGAAATTTTCTAGTTAAATTTTCTACACGTAACATTCTGATACACCTTGATTAGAACAAAATTGTAGAAAACGGTCTAGTGTCGATAAAATTTTTTTTATAATACCAAGCTTTTATTGTAAGAGTTTAAAGGTTTCCTGGTTTAGATAATTGTCTTTGTATTTTTGATAGTTGGCAGCGGTGCGTGTGATAATCTCGCGCTCTTTTTCATTTATATCTCGAATGATTTTTGCGGGACTACCCATCACTAATACTCCTGGCGGAATTTTTTTTCCGGGAGTGACTAGGGATCCTGCGCCAACGAATGCGTATTCGCCGAGTTCAACGTCATCCATTACAGTTGCACCCATTCCTACGAAAGAAAAATCTTTTAGGGTTGCTCCGTGAATTGTAACTCTATGTCCAAGCGAAACATTATTTCCAATATTAACTGGATAGACGTCACGCGCCACATGTATGAGAGACATATCTTGAATATTACAGTTGTCACCAATTCTAATATAATTTACATCACCACGTATCAGAGTTTGAAACCAGATCGAAGTATTCTCTCCTATCTTTACATCTCCAATGACTTCTGCACTAGGAGCAATGAATGCAGACTTTGCAATAGCAGGACGAATTCCTTTAAATTCATAAATCATAAGGATATAAAAAATTAAAATGATCCTCCTGTCATCCCTGAAATTACATATAAGAAATCTTTTTTGCCACAGAGGCACAGAGACACAGAGAGGTTCAGAATTTCTCTTTGTTTATTTAAGTAATCAATTTAATGAGAGCGGGGAAGTTAATTTTATATTTTAAACTCACAAACATACGCATGAAATTGGAAAATAAACATTATTTTGTTAAACGAACTCTCTCTTGAAATTCCTCCGTGACTCAGTGCCTCTGTGGCAATCAAACAGTTGTTGTTTTTAATCTTTCTTAATTTTACTTGCTAGATTCAATTTTCGGAAATTTCTGGTATTCACTGCCCATGCAAAGTTATAAACCAAAGTCGCAACTGCCTGACCATTTAGAATTCTTTAAACGTTTTTTTATTCGATTATCTGTTTCGTCTCTTTTGTCTCTGGCAATTGTTTTTATTACAAAGTTTTTCCTTTTTTTTCCATACACAATTCCAAATGATTTTATGAATCCAGAATTTAAAAAAGGAGAGCGAATTTATATCACTTATTTATTTCAAAAAGATAAGCTACTCATCGGGGATGTTGTTTTAGTAAAATTAAATCCAGAAGGCAGTGTATTGCTTGCCCGCGTAGTTGGAAGAAAAGGTGATAGAGTATCTCTAAAAAATAAAAAGCTATTTCGCAATGGGAATCAAATTTCAGAATCAGATAAAATTCTGCTTACCGATAAGCGCTCCCCTTTTGCTCCTTCTTTTTCTAAGAGAGACAACTTAGATGAAATTCTAGTGAAAGAAAAAACCTATTTTCTATTAGCCGATAATCGAGATGAAGGAATTGATTCTAGGGAACTAGGGCTTTTCCCGCAGGATTCTATTTTAGGCAAAGTTCTTTTTTAGCACTTGCCTAAATTAGAATGATTAAAAAAAATACCATTAGCATTCAATAAAACTTTTTTTCAGGCAGAGCAATGAATTTTAAACCAGAAGATGTTTTACTCGTTTTTCAAAAATCAATTCAAAACTGGCATGTCCATTTATCGCCGGCAACCAATCCATACAAAAAAGATTCAATGGATTATATTCTCTATTCTAAAAATCACATCGATACAATCCAATGGCATGTAGAAGATGAGATACGTAGAGCTGATATTGCCGACTCAGAAATTGCAAAGCTCAAACGACAAATAGATGCGCTCAATCAAGAGCGAACTAATTTGGTAGAAGTCCTCGATGATTATTTTTTAAATCTTTATAAAACAGTAATTATCGAGTCGGGAGCGAGATTGAATTCAGAGACTCCTGCCTGGCTCATTGATCGAATGAGTATTTTAGAATTAAAAATCTACCATATGCAAGAGCAAACTGAAAGAAAGGATGCAGATGAGTCGCATATAAATCAATGCAAAGCTAAACTCGCTGTCTTACTCGAACAAAGAAAAGATCTTTCTACTTGTTTAAATGAATTGCTAGAAGACTTGCAACAGGGTAAAAAATTTATGAAAGTATATCGTCAAATGAAAATGTATAACGATAAGAATTTGAACCCCGCGCTCTACGCGAACGAAAAATCATAAAATGAATTTATTAGTAATGCGGTTTTCGGCAATGGGGGATGTGGCACTGTTAGCACCTGCTCTGATTGCAATATCTGCCAATTATCCCAATGTTCAAATAACGCTTGTTACCCGCGGAAATTTCACTCCCTTTTTCTTCAATATGCCGAATGTAAACGTAATTGGCATTAACCTCAAGAAATACAAAGGCATTGTAGGAATCTGGAAGTTTTATAAGGAGCTTGAAAAATTGGGTCCTTATGATAAAATCATTGATTTACATTCCAGTCTTCGAAGTCGTGCTTTTTCTTTTATATATAGACTTAGAGGAATTCCTACCTTCACAATAAACAAGGGTAGAAAAGAAAAAAATGAACAAATTAAAAGGAAAAATAAAGTATTAAAAAATCTACCACATACAGTGGATCGATATTTAAAAGTATTTGAACATGCGGGGTTTCCGGCTGTTACACGCAGAGGACCCTGGATCAATGTGGATGCTGACTCAAAGATATATGCACAGGATTTTTTTAAGAGGATGGGGCTTAAAAAAAAGGAAACACTCTGGGTAGGTTTCGCACCATTTGCCGGTCATGAATTAAAAGAATGGCCTATGTATAAGTCCATTCATTTAGTGAAGCAAATTCAAACAGAGTTTAATGCCTGTATATTTCTTTTCGGATCCACAGAAGAGCGAAAGAAGTTAAAGGTGATTCAGGGTGATCTAGAAAATTGTTTTATAGTATCAGGGGATAAGATGGGTATCCGTGGAGAGTTGGGTATCATGGAAAAATTGGATTTGATGATAGGAATGGACTCATCAAATATTCACTTGATGGCATTACTCAAAAAACCTGTAATTGGAATCTTTGGAACTACTCATCCTTATTCTGGATTTGGTCCTTATGGTCAGGAAGATTCAGGAGTTTTGCAAGTGGAGCATCTTCCCTGTAGACCCTGTAGTATTTATGGAAACACTACTTGCTACAGAAAAGACTTTGCCTGTATGGAGATGATAGACCCGGCGGATGTAATCAAACGTATCCGCTTCGTCTTAAACGTGAATACTCTTTGGTAGGCAGACTTGTTACATGAATAAGTTAAGAAGATGATCTTTCTTTTCTTTGTCTTTGTGTAGAATAATCGCTCTTTCGTAAACATCTTCCATTTTTAAAACACAACCATTGAGTTCATGCTCTGATGCTATCTTAATGGAATTTTCAGAGAAGCGTTTGTATTTTTCAGCGTCTGTTAAAATTTCTATACATCTATCAGCAATTTCGATTGAGTTAAATGGCTCTGCGCAATAACCATTCTTATCGTCCTTAATCAGTTCGGGAATCGCAAATGATTTAACGCCAACTGCTGGTAAGCCGCAGGCAATGGATTCAAGTATTACAAGTCCTTGCGTTTCCATTGTAGACGCGGTTAAGAACAAATCATATTGTGGATACACTTCATGGAGCTTCGAGTTGTCAATGAAACCAGCGAATAGAATCTTATCAACTAAGTTTAATTTTTCTACCTGATGTTTGAGTGTAGCGATTGCAGGACCTTCTCCAATGATGGTAAGAGTTGCAGTTGGAAGTTTATTTAATATTAATTTGAAAGAGTTGATGATTACATCACAGTTTTTTTCGTAAGAAATTCTTCCTACATGAAGCAACTTAGGATTAGCCGGTAACTCCCGAATATTTCCTTTGAATCTAGATAAATCCATTCCGTTTGAAACAACCGTAATTGGTTTTCGAATTTCATATTCAAGAAGCTGTTCTCTGAGTAGATTAGAGGGGGATATGATTAGATCACATCTGTCGTATAGATTGTTGCAAAGTTTTAGAATGATTTTTTTTCTGATATTGAAGTTGTCCCATTTCTGAACTTTCACTAGATCTTTTAGTTTCAATTCTTTATCAAATCGATTGATCTTCATGAATAGTTTATCTAGTTTTAAGAGTCGGTAGAAAGATACGTATGTGTTTTGTTCTGCCATCAGTGTATGATAGGTTCCAATCGTAGGTATACCATATTTTTCCGCTGCGCTGATTGCGTATTGACCGAGTAGTCCGGGTGTATGAATGTGAATGATCTCTGGTTTAAAATCTTTAATGAGTCTTTTGATTTTGTCAGGATTTGGAAGAACTACTTTGATATCCGGATAGCTCGGGAGGTAACCGCATGTAAACCTCTCCACAGCAATTTTATCATTCATTCTTGAAAAATCTCCATCCCCATACTTGGGACAGGCAATTAAAAATTCGTGACCTCTATCTGAAAGTAATTCAGAAAAATTCTTAATGGATAAAGCAACTCCATCTACCTTAGGCAAAAACGTATCAGAAAAATACATGATTCTCATAACTACTCAGGCTCCTTTAAGCTCAATGAAGACAGTTTTTCTTTTTCCATTGTCTTTCACAATCAAAAATAACAAAAAAATCGTTTCTACTCAGAATGTTTTGCCACAGAGGCACAGAGTCACGGAGGGTTATGGAATTGTGTCATTTTTATTCATGTGCATCATGTGAAAGAGAGATAATAAAAAGTTGGAACAAATATCACTTAGTAACGGAATATCATTAATCTGAATTATGAAAATAAACATTTTTATTGAATATGACTCTCTCGAAATTTCTCTGTGTCTCCGTGCCTCTGTGGCAATAAGCAATTTTTATTTAACAGCTTTCTTTGCTTTTTGGGGATCTCGTATATGCATCACTTCAAATTGAGTTCTCGATTGATTGCCCATATTGTCAATAGCATAGAACTTTAACTCATACTCCCCTGGATCAGAAAAGCGGAGAGGTTCGATATAAACTTGTGATTCACCCCCGTTGATGGAATAGAATATGTTTTGAACCCCCGAGCAGGAATCTTTGGCTTCAATCTGGCTAATATAGATTTGTCGCTTGATTCCGTCAAAAGAAGAAAGGATATCTGCTCGGACTTCGGGCGGATTTAAATCATGGCGAAAGAATTTGCTATACGTTTTTGTATTTCCCAATCTATCCGAGGTAGTAATAAATAGCTCTATTGTTCGATCGGAGAACTGTTCTGGAATGGAGATTCCTTCTTTTACAGCCCAATCCATTTCCTTGAAATCATTTCCAGTTCTTAAAAAAACTTTTGCGGACTCTATTCCACTGAGTGCATCTTTTATTTTAATTTCGATTTTTGAGTTACGGCTTGTGTAAAGAAATTTCTCGTTATCCACAAATGTGTTTGTAAATACATACTCCACAAAAGGAGCTTCTGAATCTAAAATATATTCTACCGTTTTCATCTTTTCACGATTGCCTAGTCTGTCCTCAGAATAGTATTGAATCACATTGGAGCCTTCTTTTTGTAAATGAATTCCACCCTGATAGTTTAGCCATTTGCCATCGTTGATTTTGTAATAGGTTGACCAGCCTTTTGCTTTGCCTTCTACCACATCTAGAGTGATTAAATGACTTGCGGGAAGGAAGTTACCCGGTAAAGGCTGAACGGGGATTGGTTTTTTTGGCTCTACAACTCTTTGTTCAATTTCAAATACATCTGAATAATAGCCACGAATTCCAAATTGGTCAATGGCGGCAATTCTTCCATATCGGAAACTTGGATTTGTAGGAAGACGCAAAGATGTATCTTTTGTTTTAGCTTGATAAAGGATCCCAAGAAATTTAACAGAGTCAGCAATTTGAAGTTGGTATTCAACTGCTTGGGAATTTTTTTCCCACTCAATCCATATATATGGATTTTGTTCTTCTTCTGCTAAGATTGGGTAGGTTAAAAAAGTTAAGAGTAATACTAATTTGCCTAAGATAATTCTAGAAATTTGATTCATATGTTTGTTCCTAAAAAAACACTACTTATATTCTAATAAAAAAACAAGCAATTAAACATTGGGTGTGTGAACAAAATCAAAGCGGCAATTTGGGTTTGCAAAAAAAAACCTGCCCTTTAGTAAAGGCAGGTTTTTCTATGATTCAGATTAAGATTTGGTTTAGAGTAAATTATGCTCTATTGCTATTTTTGTAATCTCAGCATTTGAACTAACATTCATCTTTGTTTTGATGTTCTTTTTATGAAAATCAATTGTAAATTCTTGAACATTGAGTTCTCTTGCAATTTCTTTGTTCTTAAATCCTCTCGCAACAAAAGACATTACCTTTTTTTCTTGCGGAGTTAGAACATCGATTAATTTATTTGGGCTAAGCGACTGAACATATTCGCTATTGATTATATCTTGAATTACATAAGAAAAGAATCTTTTCCCTGCTTCTACTGCGTTGATAGCATCTGTAATTACTTGCGCTGGTTCGCTTTTTGACACAATCGCATCAATGTCTTCTTTGATAATCTTCTTGATAGAGAAGTGATCATCCATTGAAGTTAGCACCAATATCTTCATTTTCTTATTCAGCTTTTTGTAAATAGGAATAGCTGAAAAGAAGTTGAAAGATGGCATATACACATCCAAGCAAAGTAAATCGCAAGGGGTTTCTTTTAAAAGGCTGAATAATTCTTCACCGTTACCCGCTTCTCCGACGATTTTTATGTTTGGCATTTTTTGAAAGATAACCGTCATTGCTCTACGTATCAATTCATGGTCATCCGCGATTATTACTCTCATTAGTTTGTTTTCCAAAGTTTTTCCACTCATGTTAAATTAGTAAGGATAATCTAAATTATTCTTTTCTCCTCTTCGAAAATAAATTATTCTATTTATACTTATCTGTAGGTATCGATTTTTTATAAATACTTTTATCTGTCTATTAAAAAAAAAGCATATTTTATTTCATTAGAAATGAGTAAGGCAAGCTTATGTAAGTAAAAAAACGGGTGAAATTTTTGCTCAAAATTTTGACCTCAAAAAGTAAAAGTCGTGAAAACAATAGCGGTAATTTCTGTAGCAAAAATCTTTACGGCTACAGCAAAATTGCTTTCAATTGTCATTCTCGAAAATTTTAATCGGGAATCTAAAGGTATTTGAGTTGTTCAAAAAATGTCACCCTGAGGCTCTCTATTGAGCATACGTTAAACATTTAAGCCATCTAAAAGGGACATAGAAGCCAGATAGAAGCCGAACTCGGCTCGAAGATACGTTCTAGATTGGAGTCAGATTCGAATTACGGTTATAGTTTAAATGGTAATTGGGTTTTGCTACAGAGGCACAGAGTCAGGGAAAATTATGGGATTGCGCCATATTCATCTATGCGCATTGTATCCGTTTTGTTAAACAGCAAAGTAAAGCGAAGCGGTGTAGAGAATTGTTTTGAGAAAAAGTTTCATCTTTTTTTCATTCTTTTTCCGAATCCTATTGACTTAAGCCCGTAAAATTAATGTATAGTAAATTTTAAAATTGTTTAAGGAACCTAACAATGAGCGATAATCACAATCCACAGGGATACTGGACATTTCTTGTTATTCTAGTGCTAAATTTACTATTTTTTGTATATATTTCTTTTATTCATCCTGGGGTAGTTGGTGTAGATAAGCCGAATGCGTCAGTAAAGCAGGAAAAAAGCAAATAATAAAGTTAAGAATGCATTTAAAATTCATTAAAATTCTTTCTACTCTTTTGGTTTTGCTTTTCACGGGAGCGTTGTATTCTTATGACCCTGCCTATACGGAAAGCAATAATGAGCTGCCAAATGAAATTGTCGATTTGAAGATAGTAGAGAAATACGGAAATCAGATAAACTTGAATTTGCAATTCAAGAATGAAAAGGGTGAATTAGTTAGGCTTAAGGATTTTTTTAATTCTAGCGATAGACCTGTTTTTCTAACTATAATTTATTATCGATGTCCGACTCTTTGCAATTTTCACCTAAATGGGATTTCGAGAGTCTTCAAGTCCTTGGATTGGACTGTAGGAAAAGAATTTGAATTTGTTGCAGTGAGTATGGATCCCAATGAAACGCCTGCGCTTGCTTCCAAAAAAAGAGATGCCTATGTTTTGGACTACGTAAAAGAAAATCCAAAGCGTTCTGGAGACGGATGGCATTTCTTGACAGGAGAAGAATCGCAGATCAAAGAGCTTGCCGATTCAGTAGGATTCAGATACAGATGGAATGCACCGATCAAGCAATGGATTCATCCAGCCGTTGCGTATATTATTACGCCTGATGGAAAAGTTTCCCGCTATTTACATGGAATTGAATTTGGGGATAGAGAATTGAAGCTTTCCTTAATCGATGCTGCAAGTGGTAAAATTGGCAGTTTCACAGATAAATTTGCTTTATTTTGTTTTCAATTTGATCCGAATAAGAACAAATACACTTTGTATGCATACAATTTGATGAAACTAGGCGGAGCTATTACCGTAATTATAATGGCGGTTTTCTTATTTATGTTTTGGAGATTACAAATGAAAAATACAACTACTAAGGGAGAATTCTAAATGTATTCTTGGTTGAATATTAATCTGGCTAATACCTTTATGCCGGTCGAGGGAACTGAGTTAGCGGGAAATGTGGATAATCTATATATTTTCCTTCTAATTTCTAGTTTGATTTCTTTTATTATTTTAATTGGCGGAATGACTGCTTTTATCATCAAGTACAAACGCCGCAGTGCAAATGATAAAACCGCTTATATAACCCATAACAATCTCTTAGAGTTTTTGTGGAGTTTTATTCCATTCGTTATCATGATGGTAATTTTTTATTGGGGAAAACTCATTTACGATGACTATCGCACTCCACCTGAGAATGCGGAAGAGATTCACGTTACAGGTAGACAATGGGTTTGGAGATTTACTTATAAAAATGGTTATGCGTTTAGCACTAAGCCAGCAAATGCTGCAATGCTCAATGTCCCACTCAATAGACCAATTAAATTGGTTATGACATCGGGTGACGTTTTACACAGCTTCTTTATCCCTGGATTTAGAAACAAGCAAGACGTTGTTCCTGGAAGATACACCTACCTTTGGTTCAAAGCAACCAAGTTAGGACAATTCCAAGTTTTCTGCACTGAGTATTGTGGTTTAGAGCATTCCAATATGCCTGCCACTGTAAATGTAATGCCAGAGGCAGAATATGATGCTTGGGTTAGAGCCTATGTCCCAGAAGCAAGTGGTGGTGGATTAGCCGATAAAGGAAAAGAAATCTTCACTGAAAGAGGTTGCACAGCATGTCACTCTGTCAATGGAACTAGAATTGTAGGACCTACCATGAAGGGACTATCTGGAGCAAAAAGAGAGTTTGCAGATGGTAGCTCTGCGGTGGCGGATGATGCTTATTTACGTGAGTCAATTCTGAATTCCGGTGCCAAGATTGTGAAAGACTATCCAGCAGCGATGCCTATTTTCAAAGGGCAAATCGAAGAAGAAGACGTTTCAGCATTAATTGATTATATCAAGAGTTTAAAGTAGGAGTTCACATGGCGCATACAGAAACACATAGTCATGATTATTTGAATCATCAGAAGGGCTTATGGTCTTGGCTAACAACGATTGACCATAAGAGAATTGGAATCATGTATTTGATTGTAATTCTATTCTTTTTCTTAATTGGGGGCATTTTTGCCCTTTTAATCCGTATGGAATTATTTACAGCCGGTCCAACACTAGGCATTGATCCAGGGACTTACAATCGACTCATGACTTTTCATGGGGCGATTATGGTCTTCATGGTAATCGTTCCTGGCATTCCATCTATCTTTGGTAACTTTCTAATTCCAATTATGATAGGCGCAAAGGACGTTGCATTTCCTCGACTAAATCTAGCTAGCTGGTATGTATTTATGACGGGTGCGATCATTGCGTTTGCTTCTTTGTTTTTTGGAGGAGCGGATACAGGATGGACATTTTACACTCCCTATAGTATCAGACAACCAAACGGAGTAATCTTTGTAGTGCTCGGAGCATTCACAATGGGGATGGCTTCTATTTTAACAGGTCTTAATTTTATCGTAACCGTTCATAAATTGAGAGCGCCAGGTCAGACAATGACTCGGATTCCTCTTTTTGTTTGGGCAACTTACGCGACTGCGATCATTCAAGTATTAGCAACTCCGGTATTAGGTATAACACTCTTACTCCTAATCGCTGAAAAGACATTAGGCGTTGGGATTTTTGATCCTGCGTTAGGGGGAGATCCAGTATTGTTTCAACATTTCTTCTGGTTCTATTCTCATCCTGCTGTTTATATCATGGTTCTTCCTGCGATGGGGATTATCAGTGAGTTAATTGCTACTTATTCTAAAAAGACTGTGTTTGGTTATACTGCGATTGCTTATTCAAGCTTAGCGATTGCGGCAGTAAGTTTTATTGTTTGGGGACATCATATGTTTGTAAGTAGCCAATCAGAATTTGCTGGTATCATGTTCTCTATTATCACAATGCTTGTAGGAGTTCCTACTGCTATAAAACTTTTTAACTGGATTGCAACGATGTATATGGGTTCTATTAAGCTAGATGCTCCTATGCTTTTTGCGATTGGGTTTATGTTCTTGTTCACAATCGGTGGATTGACAGGTGTTTGGCTTGCAACTCTTGGAATGGACGTTCACTTTCACGATACTTATTTTGTAGTGGCTCACTTCCATTATGTAATGGTTGGGGGAACACTGATGGCATTTACCGGTGGAATCTTCTATTGGTTTCCTAAAATGTTTGGAAAGATTTGTAAAGATAGCATTGCGAGAGTTTCTTGGGTGTTTATTTTCACTGGCTTTAATGTTACCTTCTTCCCACAATTCATCTTAGGTGCGATGGGTATGCCAAGAAGATACTTCGACTATCTTCCACAGTATGAATCTTTGAATCAAGTCTCTACAGTTGGGTCTTGGCTCATTGGATTTGGATTTTTAATTGCTCTTTATGCTATTATAGATGGGCTTTTGAGAGGCGAAAAGGCTTCGAATAATCCTTGGGGCGGAACTACTTTAGAGTGGTTAGCTACTTCTCCTCCTCACCATGAAAATTTTGAAAAAACTCCAGTAGTAAGTGTAGGTCCGTATGAGTACCGTTAAAACAGAATCCCATTTTCATCACGCTCACCACTTTGACAGTGCTGAGCATCAATATTCTTCAGCCAAGCAGGGTATTTGGCTGTTTATGGTTACCGAAATTTTAATGTTCGGTGGATTGTTCGTTGCGTATTTGATTTACAAATCACTGTATGCACCTGTGTTTCATGTTGGAAGTTCTTACCTCGACGTGAAGATGGGAACGATCAATACATTCCTTCTTATTACGAGTTCTTTTACAATGGCTTTGGGGATTTACTTCAACCAAAAGAATGAGCGTAAGAAAGCTGTGATCAGTCTTGCGCTTACAATTCTTTGTGCAATTGGATTTATGACTGTCAAGTTCTTTGAATACAATCATAAGATTCATTTAGGACTTGTTCCGGGTAAGTTTTTTAACAATCCTGAGTTTGTGCAAAAGGTAGCAGATTTTGCTACGAATATGCAAGCTACATCTTCGGCTTATCAAGAAATTGATATTGCAGCATTAAAAAAGATTGCTCCCTTATACTTTGGATTTTACTTTGTAATGACAGGTCTTCATGGTTTTCACGTAATCATTGGAGCTTGTTTGATTTTTTGGGTAATGATAAGAACAGCGAAGGGCGACTTTGGCTCAGAATACTACACTCCTGTTGAAGGTGTAGGTTTATTCTGGCATATTGTAGACTTGATCTGGATTTATTTATTCCCACTTTTATATTTAGTAGGTTAATGAGGAAATTACTATGGAAGAATTTGTAAATTACGCACTGTATTTTATAGCATGTGTTTGTGTTTTAGTTCCTTTATTTGGTTTAGGACTTGCACCGGGGATTATTGTGAACTTAGAATTAGCTGCAATTCTTGGAAGTCTGTATTCTCAAATCGTTGAGAAAGGCTTGATTAAAGCTCTTATCAAGGATAAGGGTGATTCTCCAATGATTAGACCGATGGTTCCCGCCTTAGAAAATGTGCAGAGAACCATTGATTCAATCGAAGACGGAACATTCGGAAAAAAAAAAATAGATAAACACGAAGAACATGGCCACCATATAATTCCAATTTCTGTCTACACAGGCGTTTTAGCTATATTAGCTGTCGGAACGATCATTACTGTTGGAGTAGCACAGCTAGATTTCGGACCTTGGAATACTGTGATTGCCATGTTCGTTGCAACGATCAAAGCAAGCTTTGTCTTGTTATTCTTCATGCATTTGAAGTATGATAACGCAATGAACAAGGTTATTTTTGGCTCGGGCTTTTTCTTTTTACTGATTTTATTCTCTTTTAGTGTTATCGATATTTATACGAGAGTAAAACCAATTTTAGGATTTCCTAAGTTTTAATGCCTAATCCTACCTGCAACTGCGGAACCGATAGAGCATCCCTGGATGCAGAAGAAAGTAGAAAGTATTCTAAGATGTCTATTTTTCTTCTGCTCTTTGGAGTATCTGCCGTTCCCATTTCCCTCGAATTCAAATGCAAAAAATGCGGTCAAACCTTTGATCGCCTGAGCGAAGAAGAATTAAAAAACTTTAAATACTAAATTGCTTTGCTTTCCTAACTAACTTCAGTTCGGTGTAACAGATATTTCATTTGTCATCCCCGAAATTCCGCCCTTTCGCTTCGCTCACACTACCGCCAAGCGATATCGGGCAATGTCATTAAGATAAGAGTTTTTCACCACGAAGAGCACGAAGTTCACGAAGGGGTTTATGAAGAAATCCTGTCTTTTCTTCGTGTTCTTCGTGCCCTTCGTGGTTAAATTTTTCTTAGTTTTCCTTAACTTAATGACATTGAGCGATATCGGGGATCTCAAGAAGTAGAGATTCTCGCTATACTCAGGGGTTGTGTAAAAACAAAGATTTTAATAAACCACGAAGAGCACGAAGTTCACGAAGGTCAAAATTTCCTAGGAAATTTTCTCTTTTTCTTCGTGTCCTTCGCGCTCTTCGTGGTAAAAAGAATGCTTTTACACAGTCCCCTCTGTTCATTACCGCTTAGCCTTTAAATCTACAAAACATATGGCTAAAAATAAAAAACTTCATTGAAAATTTAAAAAATTAGATTGAAAAAAATAAAAATTACATTGAAATTTTCGAGAATTTCAATGTAATTTTACAGAACTTCATTGAAAAAAAATAAAATTTCAATGAAGTTTTTTATTTTTGAAACAGGGAAAATTATTTTTAGAACAGGGCTTTTGTTTTCTTAAGTATTCAAAAAATTTTACTTAACCTGTAGCTTTGGTTTTATGAATGATAGTATCAAAGATAATGTCAATGTTAATGTCTAAGATACTTGTGAAATTTTAAGAGTATCTTTGATAGCATCATTCATAGAATTGTTGATAGTGTCTTTGATGTGGGGTTAATTGCTAGGAATGGATAACGTCTAATTTTTTACTCAGCAGCTTGCATTAGTATATCATGATACAGCACATCACTAATCCAAAAGCCTGCATCCTTTCGTAGTGCATCTAGTAGCGGCATAACTCGTTCTACCACACGCTTTTGTTATCATATTTTCTGTAAATGTATTAGATCTTGTTTTAAATCTTCTATGTCATAGTGAATGGGAATTTTTCTGGTAGCTAAAATCTTTTGGAATTGGAATTGATGCAACCCACAAAGCTTAGCAGCTTTGCCCAGACTCAATTTATTCATCTGGAAAAACAAAACAGAAATTTCCGTTAGAAATTCCTGTTCGGACATTCCAGTTTGATTTACAATTTCTGATGAGATTAAGACTGACATTAGTTTCATAGTAATCAATTTTAGAAGCCAGTCAAGTAATTTTGCTTGATGAGATACTTAAAAGAACAGACTGTCATTGGATAGATTGGCCGTTTCCAATTTGGAAATTGGTCGGGGGGAAGGCTAATATTGCAATAGTATCCCGCATTTAGTCTTAGTAGAATTCCCGATTGGATTTTTGCAATGATCTCTATTAAAACTCCTTGCTATTTTATTTTTCCAGTTTAGAATGACCTTGGGTAAGGTAAAAGTTATGATAAAAGAACAAGTAATAGAAATGATTCAGTCTCTACCCGAAGATGTATCCCTAGATAGGATATTGGAAGAGTTATTTTTTAAACTAGTTATCGATTCTTCTTTAAGACAATTGGATGAAGGTAAAGGTATCCCTCATTCACAAGTAGTGCAAGAATTTCTCTATGCCTGAAAATATCTACTGGTCTCCTAAAGCAATTGACCATCTCAGAGGAATCAGAGATTATATAGCTAAAGATTCTAACATCTATGCTAAAAATGTAATATCACAAATTCTTCAAAAAATAGAAGCAATAGGCAAATCTCCGTTATCTGGTAGAATTGTTCCCGAATACAATCAAAGTGAACTACGTGAAAGACGCTATGGCAATTACAGAATCGTATATAGAATAAAGACCGACAAAATAGAAATAGCCGCAATCTTTCATACTGCTCAAATTCTAAAAGATTTAGATTAACAGTTATTCGAATTTCCCTTTTCCTCCATTTACTAACCCAGCAGCTAATCACCATTTACCTTTTTACTACTCAATGAAACCATTTCCATAACTAGAAATTCCCATTTTTTTCCATTCCATCTACCTAAAATTGGGTAGATCGGCTTACAAAAAACGTATAAATCTACCCAATTTGAGGTATTTACAATCTTCGAAGAATATGCGATAATTGGTTATGGGAAAAGTTAGGTGATCGGGTAGATGCTAGTATTTTTTAATTCGTTTTCAACTCTCTTTTGCCACTTTCAATAATGGAAATAGTTTCAAATCAAAAAATGCAGGAAAACTAAACGATGACCTTTAAATCTAAATACTATTTTTTATTTAATAGCATAGTTCTAATCACTTTACTCTTTTATCTCCCTGTCTATTCGCAGGAAAAGAAAGGAAAACCAACCAAAGCCTACCACATCAAATCGAAAGGCATGAAGCTAACTGAGATTGATGAAGAAGGTGTTCCAATCAATAACGGAAAGCGTTATGCGATAATCATCGGAATCAATGATTACAATGATACGGCAATTTCTGATTTGTCTAAGGCACGAAATGATGCGAAGGGAATCGGAAAGATTCTAAAAGACATTGGGCAGTTTGACCAAGTCTTTGTAATGACAGATGATGTGGTCAGAAGTGATCCAGAGCATTTGTATCCGACGAAATTAAACATAGAAGAAAAGATTGAAAGTGTTCTACGATTTACAACTCCAGATGATTTAATCGTGTTCTACTTTTCAGGACATGGAATTTCTGATTACGATGAAAATGGATTTTTAGTAACAGCAGATACGGTAGCGGATAAAAAATTTGATACTTCTCTCAGAGTAGATTGGATAGTCAAAAAATTCAAAGAAAAGAAAATCAAAAAATCTCTCCTTGTGCTAGATGCGTGTAGGGATAAATTATATACCTCAAAAAGTTCCGAACGAGACAGCATTAAAGAAAAAATCTATACAGAAGCAGAAGTTGCGGCTACTTTCTATTCGACGAAGTCCGGTTATTACAGCTATGAAGACGACGACTCCGACTACGGGGTATTTACAAAGAATTTGATTTATGGAATGGAAGGCAGAGCAGATGACAACAATGATGGTGTAGTATCCTTCGGAGAATTACAGCAGTTTGTCGAAAAAGGCGTTCGGGATTGGTCGATAAAAAAGAACAAACAACAAAAACCATTCACTAAAATCTATGGAGAAAGAACAGGTGACTTGGCAATCACTGTTGCTGGTAAGCCTGAAGTAAGTCTTGCGGATAAAAAGGTAGTAGTTCCTTCTCGCATTGGATATGTATGGCGTTCTGCATTGGTTCCCGGTTGGGGGCAATACAATAGCGGAGCCAAGAAGCGGGGAATTTCTTACTTTGTAATTAGCCTTGGCTTTCTAGGTCTTCATGCCTCCAATATGAGCAAATTAAGTGCAGCCCAATCAGCGTATACTGGAGCTTTTGCGATTCCAGGAAGTTTGTTTCTCCCTACCTACATGAACTTACAAAACAAAAAAAGCAGTTTAGAAAAGGCTGGTAATGCCTCCATGATAAGCCTTGGTTTATTGGTTGGATTTTGGATTTGGAATGTAATAGACGCAGGGGTTTTGACTGATTTGCCCACAGAACCTAAAACATCAGGACTTCAATTTAATATCGAGAGAGATTCCCTGTCATCACAAAGCTTTGTAGTAGGAATGCCAAGTTCTGAGACGAGGAACTATGTGGAGTGGTATTGGAGATTTTGATGTGCTTTCCCAAGGGCGTGGATTAACCCACGCCCTTGGGAAATATATGATAGAAACAAAAATTTAACAAACAAAAAAGGAAAAAAATTATGAACACGAACGATTCAAAATTCAAGATTAAGAATTCAAAATTCCTTGGAGTAACAATATTATTCATCATCGGATTATTTACCTATTGCCCTATGGTTAAATACAATAATCCGACCGATGGTGCGGGCGGGTTGGTTATGCAGTTGTTGGATACATTCGGTAAAACAATTAATGGAAATGCGAATCAAACCACAAATACTTTCGCAATGCGAGATGTAGTAACATCAATAGATGAAGGAACTTCAAAGACAATTTATGTTCGTTTGGCTGTAAAGAGTAATACAACACAAACAATTACAATCAAAACAGATATTCCTGCTTTAGAAGTAAATCCTACTACTCTTACCTTTACCCCTGATAATTCCACGGTAGAACAGAGCTTTACAGTATCAGCATTGATTGACAGTAATCTGGTGGATGAAAAAGGAAATGTTACACTAAGTAGTTCAGGCGAGTTGGAAGCAAAGACGCTCGGAATAACAAACAAAGATGTAACTGGGAATTGGGTAAGTATAACGACAGACAATAGCTTTGTAGAGGAAGGAAATAAGGGAAGTATTAATTTGAAACTTACTGTCAAGCCATATGAAACAATTAAAATTGATCTAACATCTGATTATACAGGATTGACTGTCGATACTGGACAATTGACATTTACAAAAGATAATTGGAGCACGGAACAAATTGTAGGGTTAACTGGATCGATTGATACTAATACGATTTCAGAAAATGTAAAAATCACTGGAAGCACATCTGGAATTACTAACTTTCTAACTCTTACTTACAGGGAAAATTCAATTGTAATTCCATCTACTGTTTCTATATATAATGGAGAGCATATCACAGCCAAACTATCTTATCAACCTGGAGCTAATGTTACAATAGCAGTAACTGCCTCTTTAACTTTTAATGGAACTACTACCGCTTCTTCCTTGAACTTTACACCTAGTAATTATAGCACAACACAGAATATAGTTCAAATCAATAGTATCACAAACCTTCTATTGGATACTAATTTGTATAGTAATATTCAAACCCTAACTATTACTGCCAGTTCAAATGGAATGGCAACTGTATCAAAATCTGTGCTTTTAGATATTGATAAGACTTATACAACAACTACGAATGCAGTTTACACTGGTGGCACTGCTTTAGATGAAACAATTACAGATACGGTGAATAACCTAATCTGGCAAAAATGCAATATGGGACAAACTGGAACAACTTGCTCCGGTGGTCGCACAACTGCGAACTGGGCAAATTCCATATCCTATTGCGATACACTTTCAATAGGAGGAAATTCAAACTGGAGACTGCCAACGAAATCAGAGTTGGCGACCTTGGTATCTGGTTCTATTTCTCCGACGACTCACACAATTTTTGCAAGCTATACTATCGCCAACAATTATTGGTCGTCTACTACCTACGCGCCAAATACTCCCAATGCGTGGTTCGTCTATTTCAACAATGGCCTTGTCAACGTCATCAATAAGACAAGTAACGTCTATGTACGTTGTGTTTCCGGACCGTAGTCTTGGACATTTGGTAATTTATTTCTTATATATGGGTATCTGTCTTGACATCGTCTTAAGGTGAGGCTAATGGTTCGACTCCGCTCACCAACCGCCGACTTTATCTACTGTGGAAGATTTGAACTATTTCCAAGCGAAGCTTCGAGATGGACTACACACTTGAGCTGAAAGAAGAAAAAGGAAACCTGATTGTGTTTGGGGTTAAGAAGAAAATTGTAGAGACATTACAACATGACGACGTAGAGACAATTCATGAATTGACTTTACGATCATTCTAATTTCGAATAGGGCTGTATTGTTTTTAATTTAGAAATTCCAGAATAATGTTTTAAATTGAAAGTATGAAGCGGTAAATTTAAAGATAGTGGCTGTTGAGGCAATTAATATTTCAATAATTCCCAGTTCCTTGCTTAGGTGTGATTTGGCAAAACTTTGTAATGCTAATTCGCAATGCCTTAGAAAGCCAAAGATCAAAGGAACCAAATTTCTTTGTGATGGATTCAATTTCTTTCTTAGAACGGCAACCTTTTATTAGCTCCATATATACATATCCAGCAGAATAAATTGTTCATTTTCATTCTCGCGAAACCAATCCAATGCAGGTTGATAATTTCTTAAAGAGTCTATGAGTATGTCTGTATCCAAAAGGATCATTTAAAAATTCTCTCATTTTCTGTTTGTCTTAGCCTTTGGACAAACTCTACACTATTTTCGATATCAGATCGATGAGCCCAGAGACCAGCAGCTTTCAATATATCTTTACCTGTCATATATTTAGATTCATGTAATTTCTTTTTTGGGAGTAGTCTTAGTTAAAGATTTTTTTTTTCTCATTATTCTTAAATAAAATAATAATTTCTACTTCCTGTCCTCTTTTTAAGGAAACGTTCTTTAAGAACAACTCTCCATCATTAGAATATTGGAATTTAATTGAATAGCTTGATTCATAGATTCAGTTTTGAGATTTAAAGTAGGAATTGCAATCGGAAAATTATTTTTTGAAAAGAAAATCATTCAAACGATTGCAAAGTCAAATGCTTTTAAAGAATGGCAGAACGGTGCTTTTACTTTGTAATCAAAGAAGCAATTCTGAATGTTAAGTGAAAGACGAAAAAGGAAACATAACAGCCTGTAGCCTTCGCAAATATAATCTCATAGCCCGGTCTCTTTAGAGCCGGGTTCAAATACGAATGTGGTCAACGCCAATGGTCGCACGCGATATTGCAGGCAGGGATTTTGTGATCTTTGGGAAATTGTATTCGAACGAAAGAAGGCGAAGAAACGTTTCTTCACCTTCTTTGGTTCACTCCTTCGAGGAAATAAAATTTAACAACAAAGGACACCTTCTCATGAAAACACTTCTCTTATTTCTAACAAGCCTCTGTTGATCCTAAATAAGGCATGTGAAGCAATCAAGGACACGCGGATAACAAAGATTATGCAGTTTTTGGATGGGAATATGAGAAAGTTGTAGATTCATTACTTAATGAGACCAATGGTTCGACTCCCAATGCTGTCATCAAATTTTAACCACGAAGGGCACGAAGATCACGAAGGGATTTTGTAATGAAATCCTATCTTTTCTTCGCGTTCTTCGTGCCCTTCGTGGTTAATTCTTTTTTTCCTTTCCTTAAGTTGACAACATTAGTTCGACTCCGCTCACCAACCGCCGACTTTATCTACTGCGGAAGATTTGAACTATTTCCAAGCGAAGCTTCGAGATGGACTACACACTAGAGTTGAAAGAAGAAAAAGGAAATCTGATTGTGTTTGGGGTTAAGAAGAAATTGTAGGAAAAAATAAAAGAGTTGTAAAAGTATTTACAGGATTTAAATTGAAAGGGGTAGATAGTAAAATGAGGAGGAGAAAATATGAAAGTTGTAATTGAAATTGAAAATACTGAAGAATGGAAAGTGATACAAGATTCCTTGTTTCTTTTACAATCGACAAGGAATTCTAAAAAACTTTCGCCGACTCCTTCTATTATCCAAAAAGGTAATAAGAAATTAAACCCTGAGATTCTTTTTGGACTTTGGGCGGATTCCCCCGTTCATTTACCTGAACTAAGAAAAAAAATCTGGAAGAGAAATTTCTAAATGGTATAGGTAGATACAGATGTATTGATTGACGCGTTGAATGGAAAAAATGATGCAATCTCTTTGATAAAAAAAATAGGCTTCGATAATACGATTCTTTCTTCCATTACTCTTATGGAGGTATATCAAGGCGCTATTAATAAATCTCAACTGATTAAATTAAAAAAGAATTTATCCTATTATGATATACTTCATTTAGATTTTTCTATTTCTCAAAAAGCTATTGAGTTGATTAGTGAATTCAAATTAAGTCACGGTCTTAGTATGCCTGATGCACTCATTGCAGCTTCGGCGATTACTCATAATATTCCTCTTTGCACCTATAATATCCAAGATTATAAATTTATTAAAGAACTGATACTTTTTAAGACATGACTTTGAGAAATAAGCTTTGTCGATAATAAAAAAATTAAAGGACATATTCTGTGAAAACACCTATCCTATTCATTGCTTTCATCTTTACCACTTTAGGATAAATTGTCTCTACCTATTTAATCATTCTCTGACAGATAATAAACCGTATCCCCTTCATCGGAAACGTAGTGGCAATATTTATAAGCATTTATAAAAGACTTTAAGATAGATTCAGAAGAAAAATGATAAGAGCTACCTAGCTTTTGTTTTAAGTGCTTGTTTGCTTCTTTAAGATTGTAATGTGGAATCTTAGAAAAAATATGATGAACTACATGGGTTCCTATATTGTGGTGGATTGGCTCGAAGATTCCGTAAGACCTGTCTATTGTAGAAATAGCACCTTTACATAATTCCAATTGGCTGTTCTATACCAGGGGATTTTAGTATCGGTATGATGCAAGTAGGTAACAAGAGATAGCCACACAACAAAGACAAAGTAGGGGATGATATATAAATTGAGTAGGTTTAAAAATCCGAATTGGAATCCTGCATAGGCAAGAAGGCTAATCATCATTATCCAGGCTGTAGTGCTTGTGATTACTTGTCCTTTTTCGCTCGGTGTAAATAGATTGCTACTTGGTAAAAAATGAGAGCCTTCTTTTTTGGGTGAGCGAACAAATAGGTAAAGCGGGAATACGATTAGGAATATTTTATATCTTAAGATTTTAGAAGTCCAATGCAGTTTCTCATAATCTGATTTTGCAAGTGGATACCAGGATTCATCTTTGTCTAAATTGCCAGTGTTGTTATGGTGTGTCCTATGACTGATGCGCCAACCATGATAGGGCACAAGGATTGGAGTGTGGGCTAGATGCCCGAATAAAGAATTAATCCATTTTGAATCGGAAAAGGAACCATGACCGCAGTCGTGACCTACTACGAATAAAGCCCAGAAAAAAGTTCCCTGTAAAAACCAATACACAGGATAAAAAAGCCAGGAGTCCAGATAGACAGCAAGACCAAATAAGCCCGCTATCACAATTGTATCTAAAAAGAAGTAAAACAGAGATTTAGGGACAGAGCTTTCGAATAAATCTTCTGGAATAGAGTTTTTTAACTCGCTAAGTTTAAATTGGCTTGAGTGAGTGGTTGCGTTTTTCGGTTATAGTTGAATCTTTCAATACTGTATTGGATTTTACCATGAAATTTTTCTTCGTGAATGTATATTGCTTAGGATGAATCCATAAAAAACAGTGTTAGTTAAATGGCAATGATTAAAATATCGACCTTAGGATGTTAGTATGAGTTTAATTTTTGAAAATGATCTGAATACAGTCTCTTGGCTTCGCTTTGCTATCTGTATTTTCTTTGGCTTAGTATTTTTTTATGTTGAGGTTACTAAAAAGTTTCAACTTTCATACAGTAAATTTAATACGAAAGGAAATCTAGAATCGAAAAAAGGTATGTTCATCATTTACTTTTTACCGTTTCTAACCTATGTATACTTTTATCTTACTTCTTCTTTTGTTGCGAGCCTGTATCATCAACTTATCTTTCTTGCGGTTACTCTTCATTTTGCGAAAAGATGTCTCGAAGTCTTATTTCTACATCGCTATTCGGGAAAAATTTCTATTCTCACAACAGCACTCATTACATGGGCGTATTCTTCGATTGCCTTTTCCATTCATGAATCCGTAAATGGAATTACCAAGCCAGATATGTTGCAGGGTAACAGTAATATACCTCTTTACTTTGGCTTTGCCTTATTCTTACTCGGACAGGGTTCTAATTTCTATCACCATATATTACTGACTCGCCTTCGCTCAGGCGAAAGCCGTGAATATAAAATTCCTACCGGTGGATTGTTTTCTTATGTAAACTGCCCTCATTATCTAAGTGAAATCATTGGTTGGATTGGAATTGCCATCATGAGTCAATACTTAATCGTATATGGTTTAACCTTTATCATGTCAGCTTACCTCTTCGGACGCAGCATCAACACCACGCGATGGTATCAAGAAAAAATCCCAAACTTTCCAAAAGAAAGAAAATCTATTCTGCCTTTTATTTTATAATAGCAGAAAATATTGCCACAGAGTCACGGAGTCACAAGAGGTTTTTAATTGGTATTTAGTCCGTTAATACCTCATGGAGTTAATTAATTTAAAACCCTCCTTTCTCTGAGTCTCGGTGACTCTGTGGCAAAACATTTTTGTTTTTAGTTTGCTTAATTTGGAAAATGGCAGATTTTGACAATTGTATCATTTATGGCAGGCAAAATTACACATATTGAAGTCTTAGCGCAGGCGATTAAACACCTAGATCATGGCACGACAGATCAGCGCAGTATTTCTCACTTGCTTCTAGATCAAACCAATCGCAAATATGCAAATCTAGGAACAATTACTCCCGATATTTTTTATTATTATCATATTCTTTCTCCTGCTAAACTGACTGCCAATGCACAGATTTGGGGTGATTTACATCATCATAAAAATGTAACCGAATTAGTTCTTAATTTTTTAGATATCATCATAGAAACAGAAGAGGGCACCTATCGGGATAGAATGATTGCTTTTGTCTTAGGTTATATTTGCCACTGCGCGGTTGATGTTGTTACGCATCCGTATATTTTTTTTATTTCCAGTGATTATTATAACAAAGACCCAGAAATAGCAAGTCTTGCCCAATACAATCATATGAGAGTTGAATTTGCATTAGACTCTTATTTGCTAGATCATCGTTGGGGAATGAGTCCAAAGGACTATGACTTCACACATTACATTGACGTGCGTAGACGTGGAGTCAGTGGACTTAAGAAAATTGATCCGATGATTTGGATATTTTGGCTCGAAGCATTACGCCTAACGTTTCCAGAAGAGTTCAAGAAACATTACAGAGGCTCTGTTCGAAAGATTATTCCGGGAGATATTATCAATGACTCTTACCTCGGTTACATTCGATTCAATGAAGTTCTAGATTCTAGAAGTAACGCAATGAGAAGCCTTTTAAAAATAGTTGACTATATTCCATTTACAAAGAAAAAAGCATCTGTCTTACTTATGCCTTTTAAAGATGCTATTGATACAAGAATTTTAAATTCTGACGAGAGAGAATGGTTTTATCCTGCTGATTCCAGTCGCAAAAGAAATCTTTCCTTTATTGCATTAGTCAACCAAGCTTCGAATTCCGCTCGCGATGCTATGACTTATGCATGGGAATATTTAAAAGGCAATGTAAAGCGGGAAGCCATGATAAAAGAATACGGCGGTTACAACCTTGATACAGGTCTTAGATATCAGGGTATTTCCGATATGAAAGAGTTTGCACCTTTATGAATAAAAATTACAATATCATCAGCACAAAACTAATCGGTTTCTTTGCCTCAGTGGTTAATTCCATATTAACCGGTAGTTATGCTTTTTTTAAATTAGGAGTCTTTTTGTTATTTCTCGGTGGTCTAAACGCTTTCTTAATCGTTGGCTCTTTCGATGATGTTAAGCTTATTCCAAAGGCTATGGACTACGAGATTCCTTCTACTCTCTATGGGGTCAATGCCAAAGGACAATACGAACCAATTGCTGAATTCTACCAGTTCTCTCGAATTGTTTTAGACTTGCCTAGTTTCAAAGAAGAAACAGATGCACCGGATAAGCGCAATAAGGTGCTACAATGCTTTTTATCTACAGAGGATAGTAATTTTTATGAGCATCATGGATTGGATGTAAGAGGGATTATCCGCGCCTTCGCTGTCAATATAGTAGCTGGAAAAATTAAAGAAGGTGCCTCCACGATTACCCAGCAAGTTGCTCGTTTGAAGTTTTTAAATACAGATAGATCTTTTATTCGCAAAGCAAGGGAAGCCTGGCTTGCTGTTCTCATGGAATTCTATTACGATAAGAATACAATACTAGAAATGTATCTAAATGAAATTCCTCTCGGACATGGAACCCTTGGAGTAGGAGCTGCGGCTCGGTTTTATTTTCGTAAAGATGTAAATTCTCTTGGTTGGGGAGAAGCGGCATTACTCGCAAGTCTCACCACTCGACCAAAAGAATTTAGCCCATTGGTTAATCCAATGATTTCATCCAATAAAGTTCGAGTTATTTTCATGAAGCTAGTGGAAAACGGGAAAATGGACATTAGCCGTGCAGAGATAGAATACAAAAAATTCTCCGAGTATTATGCCAGCCTAAATCGATCTCCGAATGATTCTGCTTATTCCGATAGACTGAACCGCTTTCCTTATTTTACAGAATACATTCGGCGTTTATTGAAAAAACAAATCAGCAATGAAGATTTATACAGCGGTGGATTAAAGGTATACTCGACTCTTAATATTCAGCACCAGACAGAAGGAGAAGCGGTTCTCTCAGAAGGACTTGCAAATCAAACAAAGATTTCCAATCAAAAATCTTTTAAGAACATTGATGCCTTCGATGATAAGTTCGGTGATATTTACAATGCGATTTCTTTAATTCATGATATTGGTGATTTTAAATTTAAAATCTCTCGGATGGAAAGAACTTTTAGAAGTGTATACCAGGAAGAGTTAAGAGACAATTATGCTACACTCAATTTATTGACTGGAACAGATAATGTGGGTGCTGTCTTTGATGAGAATTATGCAAAGCAGACTACACAAGATCATCTACTCCCGGTTGAGGGGGGAATCATCAGTATGCGCCCGGATACTGGCTATATTACTTCTATGATTGGTGGTTCGGGGTTTCGCTCGGACAATCAACAACTTAGACCGATTCAAGGTTACAGACAACCGGGCTCTTCTTTTAAGCCTCTTGTCTATGCAACTGTTCTAGATTATTACGGAAAAAATCCTGACAAAGAACCAGATAAAAATGTAACTGCCTCCACTTTATTTTTAGATTCTCCTTTACAGTATTTGATGGAAGATGGAGATGAATGGTCTCCTGAAAATTACAGTGAAGAATACTCCGGTTTCATGCGATTACGCGCTGCATTAGAAAGTTCCAAGAACTCAGTTGCGATTCGTGTAGTCGAGCATATTGGTCTTGGAAAACTTTTACCAACACTGACTGAGCTTTTGCGGATAAACAGAGATATCCCCAAGAACTATTCCGTTGCACTCGGAACATTTGAAATGACTCCCTTTGAGTTAACTCGTGCGTATGCGACACTCGCCTCCGGTGGAAAAGAAGTATTCCCGATTTCTATTCTTTACATAACCGACAGCAAAGATCAAATGATCAAAGACTTTCGTCCCGAGCATGAGAAAAAAGAGCGCAAGCAGATTTTATCTAAAGAAGCAAGTCTTATCATTACCAGTATGATGAGCGATGTAATTAAGCATGGAACGGGTAAGGCGGTATTATCTGCAGGTTTAAATCGTCCGTCTGCTGGAAAAACAGGAACTACGAATAATTTTAGAGATGCCTGGTTTGTAGGTTACACTCCTGAGCTTGTTAGCTCGGTTTGGATTGGTTACGATACAGGGACAGTTTCTCTTGGTAAAGGAATGTCAGGTGGGGTTGTGGCAAGTCCACTCTGGGGAAGATTTATGGCAAAAGCACTCAAGGGTGAGCCGCCTAAAGATTTTAATTTTGGGGAAAATCTAAATATCATAACCCGTAAGGTATGCTCTATTTCCGGAAAGATTCCAGGACCTCAGTGCCATAAGACCTACGAAGAAATCTTCATTAAGGATACTTTGGATAAGACCATCTGTGAAGACCACCGCGGTTATAACCCGGAAATGGACATTCCCCAAGAGATTCTTCCGCTTCCGCCTGTGAGTAGTGGAAACAAAGAAAAAGAGATTGTTAAGCCTAAGAAAAAGAAGCCAGTCAGTGGAAATAAGCCAGAAGTCGCCGAACCTGTTAAAGTGGAAAAGCCAGTTAGCAAGAAAAAGCCCAAAAAGAATATCTTCCAGGGAGATGAACGGTTAGAATAGTTTCCGCAAATAGCAATAAAAGTAATATACTTGTCATTAAAAGAGTCGAAAATATAAAGGATTAAGGTCTTTAAAAAAAGAATCCAAGGATTTTTAAAATCTTGAATTCTTTTTAAAGTTTGTTACAGTATTGAGTCAGATAGCATATGATATTTCAAAAACCTAGAAAACTTCCCCATGGCAAAGAGCTTCTCCGAACGGAAAAGTTTACTTTGATTTATTTGGGAGCAGGTAACCTTCATTATTCTTTCATTGGGGATAAAGGGTTGGTTTATGGAGATATCGACTTCAAAAAGAACCATTTTAAAATCATTCCTCTTTTGACCATTGCAACTCTAATTACCTCCTACCTTGTATTTGGAACGAATCCAACTTCTGCTATGATTGAGCCTCCAGAAGTTTTGCAGGAAGAAATCGTTGAAAATGATGAGCGTGATAAACTTGCAAAAAACGCAGACGAAAATTATCTCAAACAGACCGAAGCCCAAAAACTAGCTATTATAAAATCTTCTGAGTCAGGGAAAGGAAAAGTAAAACATATTTCCTATCATGTAAAAGAAACAGATACGATGCAGTCTATTTCTTCTCATTTTAATGTTACTCCTGAGGCGATAAGAGAAGCCTCCAATCTAAAACCGACTGATAAAATCTATCCCGGAAATGTTTTGAGTATTCCAAACCGTCGGGGATTGCTATATAAATTTAAGAACGGCGACACTCTTGCGAAAGTTGCCAGCACTTACAAAGTCAGCATTGATGAAGTCATTGAAGAAAATAAATTGGAAGAAACAGATATATTTATGCCGGGTCAAAAAATATTTCTTCCGGGCGCAATCATTCCTGATCCAACTCCTGTTTGGTATTCGCCGGTAGTGTCCAACATCATCACTTCTGGATTCGGCTGGCGCTCTTATCCAAGATACCAGTTTCATGAAGCACTCGATCTAAAGTCAAACTATGAGCCCGTTCGCGCTGCAAGATCTGGTAAAGTAATTTACAGTGGTTGGATGGGCGGTTATGGTAACGTAGTTATCCTTGAACACAGTGGTGATTTAAAAACTCTCTATGCTCATAACTCGAAGTTATATGTTCGAGAAGGCGATTATGTGTTAGGTGGTAAAGTGATTTCTAGGTCTGGTTGCACCGGTTATTGCTTTGGAGCACACTTACATTTTGAAGTGATTAAAAATGAAAAGTCAGTTAATCCAACTAGTTTCATTAAGGGTTTTAGTTTTTAATTCAATTTAGTGATTATGAAAAAAATTTTATTTATTATTCTTACTTTAACATATTATAACTGTTCCTCGACTCTGCCTGAAATAAAAGATATGAAGACACAATTGAATGAACGCATTGTGAACTCATACGATACGACCAGTCCTGTTCGAGTTTTGTTTTCTACTTTGCGAAAGCCTATTTCGCCTGACGTTTCTTGTTCGAATAGTTATTATTCTACACAACTCGATACGACAGAAAGATTTGGAGCCTGCGAAGTAATTGTTCCTGCCTCTCACGATATAGGCAGTCTTGACCAGGATGCTTCTGGAAGCAGTGAAAAATATTATAAATTAGAAAACCATGCTTCGCTTTCTAATATTGACGCACTGAAAACAGAAATCTCAAAAAATCAATTTCCTGAAATAATCGTATTTGTGCATGGATTTAATGTCAAATTTGAAGAAGCAGTATTGCGTGCGGCACAGATAAAATATGATCTAAAATTTGCCGGCGAAGTGGTATTATTCTCCTGGCCTGCCGGATCAGAAGATGGAGTCTTAAACCAATTATTAATCAAAGGCACCTATCAAAACAATTTGACAAACGCAAAAGCATCCATTTTTACTTTTAAGAATTTTCTATCAAAACTAGAAACTACCAAGAAAAAAATTCATCTAATTGTTCATTCTATGGGTCATCAAGTTGTGCTTCCTGCTGTTGCGAACTTAAACAGAGAGACGAACGAAAAGTTAATTCAGCAAATGGTTTTAAATGCGCCTGATTTTGATTCGTCAGAATTCAAAGGAATTGCGGATAATCTAAAAAAATCGGCAGAGCGCATAACAGTATATTGCTCACCCGGAGACAACGCCTTAGTAGCTTCAAGCAAAGTGAATCAAAATAAGCGACTTGGCTCTTGTGAAAAGCATTCTGGAATTGATATGGTGAATGTAAATCCAGTTGACTCTCCCGTGATGGGTCTTGGAGGACTGGGACATGGTTATTATTCTTCTCGTCCGATACTGACTGACCTCTACCAAGTCATCTTAGGACTAGATGCTAAGAATCGTTTATTCTTACGAAAATCCTCTCCAATGAATGGAGAAGATTATGTGATGAGACGATAATAGATACATGAAAAAGTTAATCCTTTCTTTTATTTCCATTCTATTTCTTATTTCTAATCAGCCAATTTCTTTAAAAGACAAAGAGTTTGTAATCTTTTATTTTTGCGATATGAACGGTCGGTATGAATTCGATGCGGATGGAAGAAAAGGGCTTGCGACTATTTCAGAACTAAAGCGACAGGAATCAAAAAGATTCTACGATCATAGAGGACAAGTCTTGTTAATCTCCGGTGGAAATTTCTCCGGCACAGGCGAGAATATGAGAGCGCATTTTAATCTTTTAAATAAAGCTGGATTTGATGCTGCCTTTATTGGAGAAGAAGAGTTGGGCTATTTAGAATTAAACCCTGCACTCAAAAGCCTAGAACTACCATTGATCGCACAAAGAGAAAATGACTTTAAGGCTAACACCGAGAAACTCATCAAATCAGAAGATATTCAATTTCGAATTAGTCACACTCTTGCCCCAATCGAAGATACATCAATTGACATACAGTTATTATTCCACCGCGGTGGCTCGTATGATTATTTGAAAACCATCGAAGTCCAGAAGCCTATTTACTATTTTATAAATGAAGCAGATATTTCTTCTTTTAGTTTTAAGAAAAATATATATACAGTTCAGTGCCCCGGACCGGATAAGTTAGGTAAGATAAATTTATATTTTAGAAATAAAACATTAATTCGTCAAAGACAGGAATTCGTTGCACTCAATACAAAGGATTCTAATAAATCTTGGCTTGAGCCGGATAGAGAAATCGTAAACGAGTTAAAGTAAATTACTCGTTTACTCCCATTTCGCTAGCTAGAATTTCTGATTCAGGAAACCTTTTATACAGAGCTTGGAATATTTTAGAAGATTCTTTCTCTAGATTAAGTTCACGATAAGAGATTGCCTTTAAATATAAAACTTCCATTTGGAATCTGAAATTTCCAGACTTTGCAATTTGTATTAGAAATTTCTTGTAGTCTTCGTCGTGAAAATAAATTACCGCCATAGAACGATTTGCCACATAGGATAGAGGGTATTTCTCGTAATACGCAGAAATTTCATTTTTAAGCTCTAGAGATATGGTTGAATTGCATAGAAGCAAAATCTCAAAGGGGGACAATAGGTAGTTTGCGCTGTATTCTTTTAAGAGGGAGTATTTTTGAGTGAGCTTGTTTTTTTCAGGCACATCTTTTAATTGTTCCTCAACTGAATATAGGATTCCTTTGTCTTTTCCGTTCATTACATTCATTGCTTTGATCCAAGTTTCTATTTCTAACTTGGAATGACTTTTTTTCATAAAGAAATAAATCTTGAAATAATTATAAGTCTGTTGATACGAACTCACAAAGAGTCTTTTTTCTTCTTGTGAAAGTTCTGTAAACTTTTCAGATATGAGCTTGAAAATAGGGGAAACGTTGCGTATGCCCTTGAATTCATTTTTGAATACTTGAAACACTAATCCTAGTAAATCTGGATTTGTTCCCGAAACTACTAGATCATAGAGATAGTTCTTTTCTGATTTATCGATTTCTAAAAACTTGAATTTGTAAAGGATATTGATTACAATTTTTTCATCACCTGCGAGGACGAGGTTACGCAGATTGTTGGGATAGATTTCTGTTAGAATAAAAAAGATTTGAAACTTTAAAGGAAGTAAACCGCGAGTTAGATATTTATTGGCGATGGCAACTAAGTCAGCGAGACGATTTACTTGAATTAAATAAGTGCTGATGAGTTCTAGAAAGTCTATATCTTCGATAAATTCTTTTTCGTAATAGGAAATGATTTTTTCTAAATCAGACACGAGTTGCTTTTCTTTCTCAGAAGACGCACGCGTCAAATAATTAGATTTAAAATCGATGTCTTCGATTCTCTTGAAAGAAATTTCACCGAGTAAATTGGTCTCGATGTATTTCTCAGGAATGAATTTTAAATCGTAAGAATCTGCAAGGTTAGCTTTTAAAGATTCTTTTAGTTCAACAAGCTCAGCCTTGAGTTTAAGACTTTTCTTTTCTGGACTTTCGACTTCGACTGGAGGAACAGAGACTGCCTTAAACCCAGAGGATTCTCTTAATGCCTCGATAGAAGGCTCTGAAAAGGAAATTTCTTCCCAAATGATTTTAGTTTTTTTTTCTACCATAGATTGAATTCAAATAGTCAGCATTCTTGCTTCCTATTTTCTGTCATTTTAAATACATGTCCATATTAAAAACATCCATAATTTCATTCATCCTCTTTTTCTCGATTCAAAATCTTTTTGCGAATGATGATATCACTTACCTAATTAAATCCATGAGCTGGCGCAAGATTCATAGAACTTTAAGCGCCGATAGCCTTCCGAATGACAGCGCTGCGTATGCACTGGTTCGATACTATGAAGAGCATAGTGAAAAGACAAGTCTAAAAAATCGCCTTCTCTATGGAATTGTAACGGGAAATTATCCGAAGGAAATCGGAAGAGCCGAGATTAATTACTTATTAAGCAATCCCTTAAAGGACTCTAGAGTGATTGTTCGTTTGAGTTATATAAAACTCTATCGTGAGCTAGTAAAACAAAAAGAACTCAACGACTCCGAAAAGATTATTTTTTTGCAAAAATATACATTAGAGAATGATCCAGTTGTGATTCGTGCCTTCGAAGAGATTTTAAAGATTCACAGCGAATCAAAAGAATATGAGCAAATCATCAAACGTATAGATGCTCTAACCGAAGACGAAAAAAAGTTCATGATGATTCCTGATGTTCGTAATTTGTATGCTGTTAGCCTCTACAAGACAGGAAAAGTCTTTGATGCAAAGAAAAACTTTCTTACAATTCTTTCCGATAAACATGCAGGCTCTACTTCTAAACAAAGAGCAATTTCAGGTCTCAAGGATATCAATGATGAGTTAAATACTTTTCTGACAAAAGAAGAGCTTGCTTCCTTTGTTAATATTCTTCCGGGTAAAGATCAGAGGTCAATGTCAATTAAAAAGATTTTTTCTCCAACAAATACATTTAATTCAGAGCAGCGAATCAAAAATGTAACTATCTTTTTTCTAAACAACACAACTTTTAATGTAATCCCTTTTCTAAAGGCTAACAGTGCATTAATCGCAAAAGAAGATTCCTTTCTTGCAAACATTGCAGAGAATTTAATCAACAAAAGAGATTTCTCTTCTGCCTTAGAGCTTCAAAATCTATACTTGAAGAATTCAACCTATCCACTGGCTCATAAGAATTTTTCCCGTATCTACAAGAAGAATAAGCAAGATGATAAATACTTCGCGAGTCTACTCGAATATTTAAAACTCAATCCCTATGACCTGCGCTCTCATGATTTGTTGATCGATTTTCTAGCGAACTCCAATTCCAATTCAATCGCTTATATGCCAGAAGAATACTGGAATCGTGCAATCGAGGCTATCCCTAATTTGCCTGTAAAAGGAAGACTGATCTATTGGTATCTTCGCTATTTACGCTTTAAGGGAGAGACTGATAAATTAAAATTTATTCTAGGAAATTACTATTCCTATTGTCCTGGATCTTACTATACAACGGTAATAGCAGAAGAATTTGCAAGTGAATTAAAGACGTTACCCGCCATTGATAATCCAATTTCGAGCAAAGAAAATATATTCAAATTTCTTTCGGTTCACAATAACACTGATTATGTAAAGCCATTGGTCGGACAGAATCTAAGCTTTGCCTATTACAAAGATTCTATAGAGTTGGGGCAAAGGCTAGTAGCCGCACATAACAAAATAGAAAGCCAGAAATCACTTCTCACGGCAGTTGACTATTTAAAGGTTGGAGAATTTGATCGGGCTATGTTTCTTTTAGATGAATATGCAAATCGGATGAATCTTAGCGAGAACGATAAATTTGAAATGTATGTAGGGGCGGGAGATCTAAGTAAGAACACGTATCTTTCTTTATTCTATACAAGACAACTAATGAAGAATTTTAAGATTCCGGATGATCCGCTTCTTCTGCCTGTATCGATTACTTCGCGCTTGTATCCGAGACCACATCTAGACATTGTAAAAGAGAGTGCAAAAGAATTTTCAGTCGATGAAGACATTGTATATGCCATTATGCGCCAGGAATCTTTTTTTAGAGAGAATGCAATTTCCCCTTCGAACGCGCGGGGGTTAATGCAGGTTATGCCCGCCACAGGAAGGATCATTGCAAAGAAATTAAAGATTCAAAACTATTCTTTGCATGACCCGGAAGTGTCCATTAAGTTTGGCGCAAAGTTTATAGCTGACTTACTCAATTCTTACGGAGCTTTGAAGTGGGCGTCTATTGCGTATAACGGAGGACCTGGCAATTTAAGAAAATGGAAGCGCAATCATTATATGAATGATTTTAATCATTTCCTAGAGGAATTACCATCGAAGGAATCTAGAGATTATTGTAGAATCATTATTTCGAATTATATCAATTATAAAGTCTTGCGAAAGTGAGAAGGAAACGGCTAATAACGTCTTGACAAGTTAAGCACAAATATCTTTTCTTATATCAAGAGACTAAAAAGATGTCTCTAAAAAATAGGAGAAAATTTCATGACAAAAAAAATTACACTTAGTATCGTATTGGTTCTAGTTTCTGTTTCCTTAGCATTCTGCGGAAAAAAAGAAGAGCCAAAACCAGAAGTAAAAGAAGTTAAAGAAGAAGTTAAGCAACCAGAAACAGCAGCACCAGAAGGTGACTTAGGTGCAAAGATCAAAGCATACGAAGATTTCGTAACTAAATTCTGTGCTCTTTCTGAAAAAATGAAAGGTGCAGCTCTTGCAGAAAAAGCAACACTATCTGCTGATTTTGCTAAAGACAGTGCTAATCTAAAAACTTTACAAGCTGATCTAGATGCTGCTAAATCATCTCCAGATGAAAAAGCAAAGATCGCTGCTGCTTCTAAAAAAGCTGCTGGTTGTGCTGCTGTTGCTGCTGGTGCAAGTTCTTCTCCAGTTAAGACACCTGAACTACCTGCTAAAGCTCCTGCGATACCAACTAAAGTTCCTGGAATGTAATTCACTATTCTAGGCTAACTCTCATTATCCCACGAACGGAATTGCAAAGATAGACTCTATCTGCAAACTGTAAGTCGGCGATGGTGAGAGTTTTTTCTTTTAACTTTCCTTTTTTCAGTAAATACTCTCTCATGACTCCGGGCAATGCTCCCGATGACAGGGGTGGAGTATAATATTGATTATCCTTCTTAATAAATAGATTGTAAATCGAAGTTTCTACTACTTCTTCTTTTTCATTTAAAAATACAAAATCCATAAAGCCTTCTTTCATAGCTCGTTTATATTCTTCATTATAAGTTTTACGAATGGTAGTCTTATGAGACTGGAAAATGTTTTTAGAATTAATACGGACTTGACTCAGTTTAATTCTTCCAAGAGATTTCTTTTGAATTTGTATATTAGAATGTTCTAATTGAAGTTTCCCATCCCGAAAGAGTTCTAGTCTAAGCTTTACTTTAGATGATTTATCTATTTTGTCCTTACTATATTGAGTGATAGCATTTACAATCTCCTCTTCGTTGTAAGAAAATCCAAAGAAGTTAGCGGATTTTTCTAGTCTTTGTAAATGTAAAGAGAGTAGAGTAGGCTTGCCGTTTCGTAAGAGTATACTCTCAATTAGCTGCAAAGGTATTGCACCTAATAAAAACCTCTGTTTAACAATGCATTCTTCGTATTCTCTTTTAGGATTCGAATCCCATACGATTCCACTTCCAACTCCCATCGTTCCTTTTCCATTTTCTAAAACAATTGTGCGTATGGGTATATTGAAAATAGCCTCCTCTTTAGAAATAAACCCAATCGCTCCAGTATATACATCTCTGAACGTGGATTCCAATTCCTGAATGATTTGCATGGTTCTATATTTAGGCGCACCGGTGATAGAGCCTCCGGGTAGGAGTGCTTTGAATAATTGGTAGTAGTCTACACTTTCCTTCAAAGTGGATTTTACTGTCGAAGTCATTTGAAAGAGAGTTTCGTATTTTTCTATCTGCCTTAATTTCTCTACCTGAACTGTGCCGAGCTTTGCAATCTTACCAAAATCATTTCGAATTAAATCTACTATCATACTATTCTCAGCTTTTGTCTTGGAGTCCTGACTTAGTTCTTTCAGTAAATTTCTATCGTCTAATTCGGATTTTCCTCTTGGGCTTGTTCCCTTCATCGGTCTTGCTAGTAGAGTATTATTTTTACGTTTAAAAAATAATTCGGGAGACAGAGATAGAATTTGCCTTTTGCCGTCATGGACTATCGCCGAGTAGGCGACTGGCTGTCTTTTCTTTAAGGCTTCGTATAGATGGAAAGGATTTCCTTCCAAATCAAAGCCTACTCGAAAGGTAAAATTAACCTGATAGGTTTCTCCTCTTTTGATATAGTCTAGAATTTTGAGAACTTTTCCTTCATATTCGGCTTGGCTCAGATTCATGGAAAGGGAATGAATTGCAAAAGAGTCCTGTTGCGGCGAAATGGAATTAGCCGTAGACTCTGTAATTCGTGGATTCTCATATACACCAAACCAGGCAAGCGGAAATGCAAATGGAAAATTCTCTAAGGGACGGCGAAAGCCTTCCTCGAATAAATACCCCGCCTCGTAGGAAAGGTATCCTGCCAGATAAAAGCCTCTCTCGATATAAGAATCTATTTTTTTTATCAGGCTTTCCAGGTCGTTAAATGTATTTGCCGCAAGCACTTCTACCGGCTTTGAGAATAGAAAGGTTCTAGTTTCGTCCTGCGAAGGCAGAGTTGTTTCGAGTAAAACTGAATTTGGTTGTGCTAAGGCTAGTTCAGAATCCATATTTCTGCTCATTTTAATTTTTAGAACAAAAAAGTATATTGACAAAATCTGAAAAGGAGTATACTGAGCGAAATTTTTCTAGGGGGAAATTATGGCAGAAGCCAAACAATTATTTAACCAATCCTTTACAGTTTTTGACGCAAAGAAACAAAAACGTAAAAAGGCAAGAGTTCGGCTGAGCACTCCTGGCTCCTTTTATTTAAACACGCATAAGCATAGAGTGAATAATTGTCATTTAGTCGATTTAGGAACGGGTGGTCTAACCATTCAATCCGGAAGCATTCTTTATATCGGTGATGGCATCACGGTAGAATTTGAACTCAACAACCAAAAGCTTCGCATCCCCGGAGTAGTCGCCCGCGCCACCGGCAAAGACTACGTTGTGCGTTACGACGAGTTGCCCCCCTTTGAAACCGATGTCATACAAGACTATATCCACAAAGTATTTTTTAGAGATGATAAGGGGAAGGAGAAGAAGTAGGGGCGACATTTTGTTACGCGAGAGTTAAATATAATAATTCTCGCGCCCTTGTTGCGGCTACGTAGTATTTAGCGCGCTCTAAGATCTCAGGATTATCCGTTAGACTAGAAACTTCCGAACAGGCTAAGATAATTACTCTAAATTCAAGTCCCTTAATTCTTTCCATACTTCCAATTCGAATGCCTTCAATTTTGTCTTCTGGATCATCTTCTTTTGATTTTAATTCTATATGAGAAATATTTTTCTTAGTCAATTCTTGCACAATGTCTTTTTTGTATGGTGTGATACAAATCTCGTGCGCTAAAAAATTATGAACTTTCAGCAATTCTTCTACCCATTTTCCAATTTGAATCGATTCAGATTTTGAATCCTTAACATGTGCTATAATTGGAGCGGGTCCACTTAGATAAGATTGCTCTCCTTGCTGTTTGACTTTATCCCCTTCAAAGTCACTAATATCTAAACCGGAAAGAATAGAGTCCGCATATTTTCTGATTTGTTCGCTCGTTCTATAGTTGATTTTGAGTCGATATGATCTTCCTCTCGTTTCTATACCACCCCGACTGAGCGGAAAATGTTTTTGGTAAATTCTCTGATTTCCATCGCCTGCCAGTGTGAGAGTGTCCGTCTTTCCTATGCTGTTTTTATTGAGTGCTGCTACGAGTCGAATGGATTCTAAACTAAAATCTTGAATTTCATCAACTAGAATATGAGTAAACGATTTATATTTTTGATTCTCCACTAAGAGTCTTGCTTCATGAATAATTCCATCAGGAGTAAATTTATTTCTATTCTTTAATTCTAATTGAAAATGATTAAATACTGCCCAGAGTTTTTTTCTATCCTCTCTCTTTAATGGTTTTTGTCCGGTTCTAGCGACAGTTAGATAGGCTTCTTCCGAATCAATTCCGTTTGAATCTACGATAACTCGGTATTCTTTTTTTATTTCTTCTAAAGTTAGTGGCAAATAAGAATTATCCGCATTAGGTATAATGTTATTCCAAATAGATTCTTGCTCGGTTGGTTCAAGAACAGCTTTATGCAATTGATTGCTAGAACAAATGCTTCGAGCTAAATTATAAAGGCTAATAATTTCAATATTCTTTTCTAGTTCAGGATTCAATTTTTTTATACTGTGTCTAATGGCAATTGCGAGGTTTCCAGTGAATGTTGTAAATAGGATTTTCGGATAATCCGATTTGTATTTATTTGCTAAATGAATTGCTCTATGAATGAGGCAAACTGTCTTTCCCGTTCCTGCAGCTCCGTTAATTAACATAGGACCGTTCATTTCTTTTTTTACAATATTCTTTTGATAGGGATGAAGAAAGACTCTCCATTCTTCCATAGAAGCAAGTAATATCTTTTTAAACTCTTCTTCGTTATCAAATAGGATTAAATCACTGTTAAGTGGGTTATTAATTTCTGGAAAATCTTTTACGATTTCTGTTTTGCTTTCGTCTTTTCCTAATATTTCATAGATTGCCTCATCTACAGTCATCCCGCTTGATAGTGCAATTAGAACCTGCTTACATTCAGTCGGCATATATTCTACAAGGGACAATAATTCTTCATCTGATTTTACTGAGCGGATAGCTGGTATTAATGGTTTTGGAATCCCAGCGGTAAACAGCTCGTTATCCGATAGGTTATCTAATATGTATTTAGGTTTATTTTCATATTTTTGCTTGGAATCAGAGAGCAAAGTTTCTTTTTGAATTTCAATGTCTTTTAAATCTAAGATTTGGAAAGAGCCTGTTTTTTCATGCACATCGAATCGTTTATTCTTTGCCCAGTTGTAGGCTACGTCGTGTTTGTCGATATAAACTAAAAGAAAATTTTCTCCGTGTTCTGGCTTAATTACAATTCCTCTGTATCCATTCGGAAAATCTATTCCGTGCACTTTGGGATCAAGCATGGATTCTTTTAAAGAATGAAGATGAAGACTAGTAGAATACGGATCTTTTTGAAACGTAGTTAGTATATCAGGAATCTTCGCTTGCACAGTGGCAGGCAGGGAAGAAAGCATCTTGAATATATTTTTATGAACAGTTATTTGAGCCATTGTTATTCCTTAATTGAATAAATCTTTGAAAAAGTCTATTCCGTTTTTATATACATCCTCTAAAGTGATAACAACATATCCCGATTCAATCCATGTATTCTTAGTTGGAATTTGTTCTCCGGCTAAAAATACAACTTTTTTCTCCGGTAGTATCCATGCATATTCAGCGAATAATTCTTCTTTGCTGCTCGGTAAAAAGTATTCGGATTCTGGACAGGGAATTTTACTTTCAGCGAATTCGGTTAAAAGATTTTTTAAAGAGGATAGAGAGTCATCAATTATTTTCTGCCAGTCACTCGAAATGGTTTCTTCTTCGGATAAGTTTTCAACTAACTCTTCTAAATGCTCTGGCTTGTAGTTCGATACGGGTATAATTTTAAAATTCTTTAAAAACTGAAATAGATTTGCATTTCCTAAAATATTTCTCCATCTTTGTTTGAATTCAGGACTTGTTACGGATTCATCTCTATCATCGAGCCTACATAGCATAGTTCCTGCAATATTTTGATTTGCGATTTCTATTGATTCAAAAAGAAAAAGAAAATCTTTCCATTCTTGAAAATTGTTTACGATAGAATAAATTTCTTCTTTTGGTTGGACTTCTGATGTTGAACTTCCCTGTAACCAGGCGGTTAAATATGAATTTACCTTATCACTTGCGATGGAAAGTTTACTGGAATTTAAAAATTGAACTTGCACTTTTAATAGAAAGTAAATTGCATCGGGAAGTTTTTTTTCATTACCTTTACTTTCCGTTAAGGCTTCTGGCTTTTGTAAAACTTCTTTGAATTGAGTAAAGCTGTCTCTTAATAAATTTAGAATATCTATTTTATACTTAGATTGCAGGCTCTTACAATTTTGTCGGAAGAAATTAAGCGATTGGCTATCTTTCATGATCCAGTAGTTCAATTCTTCTTTTTCTAAATCATCCCAGGTGATATTCCAAACATAGAAGTTTCCGCTTTCTAGAATAGAATTTCTCTTTTTGAAATCGTCGGCTAATCTATTATTGGGGTTGCAGTGAAATTCAAATCCATCTAGAAAAATGGCTATAGGCTTGCAACTAACGGTCTTACAGGTGAATAAGAAATCAGGACGACACCTTTCCTTTACACCTTCATTAAATGAGAGTTCCGGTTGAATTTCAATTTCCCAGACTAAATGATTTTTATTGGAACTTAGTTTAGTGGTTCTAAAACCATTTTTGCCGTTGACGATTGTTTTTTCCCATTTCCAGTATAATTCTTTTTCGCAAAAAGTTTTTAATTTATCTATAAAGTTTTTTTCTAGAACGCTTTCAAACATTTTGTCCTGATTGATTTCGGAGAAAGACGTTGCGTTTTGTCTATGACTTCCTAGTTCTAATAGTCTATCTAGGAGTCGAATTCCTAATTCGCGGCTAATATGCTTATGACTGTATTGGAGTTGATAGCTTCTGATACAGCGATAGCAACCATCTGTATCGCTTTCGTCTTTTTTTTGTGTTAAATGCCTACACTCACAGGTTTCGAGAGATTGCTTGGCAAAGCGTAAAATCTCCATTATCCCCTCGGCACCTCTTTCCTCTTTGTCTTTTTTTTCAAAGAGAGTTTTTAAATAGCCAGTTCCTCCGGGGACAGTATCCATTAGAATCAAATAATTCTTAATTGGATTTGTTTCATTTCCGGGGATCATCTGGTTGTCTATGATGATAGTTGCCGGATTTCCTTTTAGTTTAATTCGAATTCCGAGACTCAAGCAGGCTTTTAGAGTTTCTACTTCTTGTATTTCTAAAAATGGAATTAGAATACGAATGCATTCCGATTGGAGTTTTCTGTATAGGTAAATATTTCTCCATTTGAATTGATCAAACACCTTGCCTTGAAATTTGGCAATTTCAAATTTTTGATAGATAGAGCAACTTCTTCTATGCTTTATCTTTTCTGGCTTAACACCGTCTAATAGCACTATGCCGCATTCTTCACAGACTTGAAATCCTTTTTCAGAAAGAATTAAATCCTGACCGGCGGATAATTCTGATAAATCAGAGGCATAGCCTGAATTCAAATCACGCATGAGCATGGAAGGACGAAATTCAATTCCAAAGCCTTCTCTTTGATTAATCCAGGCAGTGTTTGTTGCTTCCTCTGTTGTTTCATCGAAAACTCTTGCTGTTTTGTAATAAGCTCTTTCTCTTTCTTCAGCTCTGTCACCGGATAGACTCTCGTAGTATTCAACGTAGGATAAAGCTTTAGAGCGAGAGAATTCTAGAAAATCTTTTTGCTGACCTAGATCGGATTGGCTTTTATCATCGCCTCCGTGACCACATTGGGGACAATGCTTGTTTTCCTCTGTGTGAGAAATTAATTCTACATTTCTAAGATGTCCACAATTTCCACAGATTCCAAACTTTTCAATTAAAGTATCTGTCTTTGAGCCAATGAATAGTTGTTGGATTTGGAATTGTTTGCCATGAGTGTAGAAATGATTGGAAGGGGCTAATTCCTTTATGGCGCTAGAAGCAGGGCGGGTTAGCTCTACAGAATTTTGTTTTTGAGAAGTGTCTCTATTTTTGTTAAAGGTCGTTCCATAAAAACCAACTCCTTTTTCCGGAAATGCGTAATTGGGTAGAAGTCCATTTTCTGTGAGAAGTTCTAATAAGTATTTGCGGCTTAAATTTCTAGAGCGCGTTTGTAGAATGGAGAGTTCTTCTTCTAGTTCTAATTTTAATTCTTCTTCGGATTCATGAATTGTTTTAATTTGCGATTTGACTTTAGCCGCAGCATTTTCGAGTTCCCGTTTTTCCATGTGTAAAGAATTGGAAAGGGAATCTATTTTTTGGAGGATATTCTCACATTTGGTTTCGATTCTAAATTTATCTTTTGTTTCTTCGCTTACACCTGTTTGAAAATGAGATAAGAATTTATTTTGTAGCGCCGTTTCGTTTTGAATGATCCAGGCAAAAAATGTTTGTAGTTTCCCGTTTTTGTCTTTCCAATCGTCTAGAAATTGTTTTACTGTAGAAGGAATATTTGTTAAAACCTGTAATTTCCCCGCTTCATCCAAACAATAGGCGAGATACTGTCTGGCAAGAACGGCAGATGCATCTAGCCAACAGCCCGGAGTTTCGATTTTTCCTTTGAGCATGGCAAGAGGTCTTGCATAAAAGAAAAGATCATGCGGTCTTTGGTTTACAATTGCGATGATAAAAGAAGAGCCACTCTTTCTACCCGCTCTTCCTATGCGTTGCAGATAATTGGAAGTATTCGGTGGAATGGAGCAGAGCATAGTGGAAGAAAGGTCACCAATATTAATCCCCATCTCCATAGTGCTAGTGCAAGTCAGAACATTTGGATCATCTAAGTGTTTGGAACTGATAAAACTTTTTTCTAAATTAATTCTATCGGTAGAATTTAAAAGTCCTGTATGCTCGGAAGCGACTATTCGACGTAAGGCGCCTTTTTTATAACGTGCCAGGTAGTAATTCTGTCTGCGGCTAGGTGTAGAGATAGTGTATTTTCCTTCCTTGTCTGTATGTTCGATAGAAGGAATTCCTATCCAATTCTCTGCTTCTTCGAAAGGTCTTACGAGCAAATGGTCATTAGGCGTTCTAAGAAGAACAATATTGGAAGTCAAATAAGCCGCACTTGTAGATATCGCATAATAAGAAGTAGTCGAATCTTCCTGAACAAGAACGAATAATCCCGATTTAACTCCTTCTGTAAGCAAGAGACGAATCAAATCCAATACAACTAAATCATCTCTTTCGAAATCAGGAAAAAGTCTATAAAACCAAACTAAATGCCAGGCAAGCGGACCCGTTTTAGAAGAAGACAATACATATTCATGTCCTTTCTTAAAATTGGTAACGATGAGTCTTGGTTTTAAAATATAGGGCTCTGCATTTGCCGGTCTTACATACTTTGCAGGCGGATAGGTTTCTCGTTCTGGAATTGCTTTGCCAAATGGGAGTTTGCCCCAAAAATCGTTTGCGGCTAGGCTTGTAAGATACTCATGATAAACTGCCCCTTTTAGTTTGTAACGATGTAAAAACCCATAGAGATAGAGCTTTAATTTTTTATCATCTAAACCAGTTAGGGTCGGAGAAATAGAAGGCATACGGGACTTTAGGAGAGAAATTGTTTTGTCTATGATTTCTTGTTTCCAACCGAGGGCAGAGCTTCCACTTGCTTCGAGAGTTCGGCCATGAGTTTGCATAAAGCCAAATTCACTTTGAATTTCCCAGCGAATTCTAGAATAGAGTTCTTTTTTGACGTTAGGCGGAATATTCTCCAGGCTTTCCCTGTTTCTAAAATCTAAATACGGTTGGTAATTTTGCAAGTCATAGGGAACGAATATTGATAGAGCTTTTTTTAGAGAGCCAGGTCTTCCCGCTTTTTTCTCTGACCAGTAGGAAAGAAGATGCTCTACACTATTATCGAGAAGTAGATTACCGTTATTAGCCTCGATAGCATGTTGCAAACCGGCACGTAGAGTAAAACTATAAGTTCTAGATGAAAAAAATCCTGCCCTGTGAGAAGCATCTTGCACACTATCGGTAAATGCTAATAATTTAGGCTCTGGATTTAGATTGCTACTGAACATTTCATCGAGAGCAACACTGGAAATAGTAGCAGACTGGGCTCCGATGAATAAAACAGATTCTCTAGATTCGCACTGTGGGCATTTCTGGGCACCAACGGCAAATCCATCTTTGTCTTCGGTGTCAAAGTTTGCTTTTACAAAAAAGCCGTTCGTTGAGCCAGAAAGCGGACAATCGCCGTCACCCTCACGAACAACGAGGCTATCCGGAAAAAGTTTGTATAAAGGATGATCCTTGGAATTTTCGTAGGCGGAAATATCCAGACGTTTACTGAGGATAACGATGTGTTTACTTCTTGTCCGGTTGGTTTGAAACCAGGCTCTGTAAACTGAATTGGGATCTTCTACGAGAGCAAATCCTTTTACTCCTTTACTTGTGACAGAATCTTCTTTTGTGATGTCGATTAATCCCACCCAGCCGGTCTCTCCACATTCGCGACAATGAAAGGCAGGAAAAGATTTGATACCGGGTGTCGGTTCATCTAGCCAGGAATAATCGGTATTAGTTGAAAGAACTTTTCCGACTCTACGAAGTTCTCGAATCCAGAGTTGGGATTGGATTCCGAGGAGGTTTAATTTATTATTAAATATTTCAATTTTAGCGCGACCGATGAGAGAAAAAAAAGAACCCATGATAGGTTTAATCTCTTCTAACAAAAGACCTTCTCTTCCGAAAGCAAGCTCTCTTTGGGATAGTCTTTCTATAAATGAATCATAGAGAAGGGGAAACTCTCGATTTACCTCGGCTTGTTCTTGAATCTCCATGATGTATTTGAAGAGTTTAGTAGTGATTAGCCACTTGCCTAAAGAAAGATACCAGGCTTCTAAATCAGCCTGCAATTCAGGCGCCTTCCAGAGTTTAGCCTGTCTAAAAATATAATCTTCTTCGGACTCGGAAATATCAGGCTCTAAGAGAGTGATGTCAGTAGGAATTTCTAAATCAATCAAATCATTCGAGGTGATGATTTCTTCTACTTTCATTCTTTCCTCGGAGATGACAGACTCACTTCCAATGTCTTCTTCAAAAATAGTAGAGGCAAACGCGGATAAGCTGTCCTCGGTAGTTTCGAGAGTATCTAAAGGATTATTTGGATCGCGGTCTAATCTTGACAGATCGCTTTTGTCATCTATCGTTGCACTAGTTCCAACGCATAAAAGATCGCCTTTTTCTAAGCCCAATCTTTCTTTGAGACGACGAATGAGACAGGCAACGTCCGCGCCCTGCACTCCTTCATAGGTATGAAGTTCATCTAGAACCAGAAATTTTAATTCTTTGTTTTTGTTGTATTTCCAGAGGTCTTGGTCATCGGGACGAAAGAGAAGAAGATCTAGCATACGATAGTTGGTAAGTAAAATATCAGGAGGATTTCGTTTTAAGACAGAATGATTTGAAATGCCATGAGTAGGAGCCATTTCTTTATCGCCTTTGTCTTCGGATGCTCCGGGGTCAGATGGATCAAACCAACCTGTGTAAGTTCCAACAGTAATACCGGATCGCAAGAGGGTAGTGTCTTTGTGGATAATACCGGCAATTCTTTTTTCTTGGTCTGTGGCGAGTGCGTTCATTGGATAGAGGATAATCGCTTTTATCCCGTTAATTCCTTTTTGCTTTTCGCGGAGGCAATGGTCTAGAATGGGATAGAGAAAACATTCTGTCTTACCAGAACCAGTTCCAGTAGTGACAATGGCATGTTTGGGAAAATCCTCTTTGGTGTCTAGAAGCCTCCACGCTTTTTGTTGGTGAAAATAGGGATGGTTTTCAACTTTGAATTGAAACGGTGGCTGATAGCTCTTATCCGCAGATCGAAAAGGACGGGAGAGTTTTAACCAGGAGCCTTTGAAGATTCCTTTTTCTTCGTCTGTAAGAAATCGAGAGAAAGCAAGCTTTTCTTCTTGTCCCCGAAATTCAAACGTGGACTCTAAATAAAACAAAACTTGCTCTTTTACATTTTTAGAAATATGGATAGGCAGCATGGGTTATAATTCTTCTGCAATTTCTAGAATGTCATTATACAGCTTTTCACTTAGGTATATGTCAGAAGTCTTTATTTTGTCCAAATATGGTTTTACATTTGTAATTAAATTCTTTCTTTTTGCTCTTAAAAGTATTCCCGAGCTTCCAATGATGTTAATCTTATTAACAAGGGCAACTTTTCTAGCTCGCTTGTCATCTAATAAAAGTTTATCTGCACCTATTTTTTTATATAATGCCATCGCAGAAAGCTCACCGTGTTCGATTGATGAGTCAGTGATTACATAATCGTCTATTGAAATTTTCTCAATTTTATTTTCTAGGAAGATTTGTAGTTTGGCTGATTCTTTCTTTCCCTTTTTTATTACTTCATTGTAAACAGTTTCAGGAACTTTTACCGACGTAAAAAGAATTTCCAAAAAAGATAATGCATCACAAACGGAAAGCGCAATAAGAGCTGAACTATCAGCGACTAATAACAATTAAAATCCTTCCAATTCTTGTAGTAGCTCTTCTTTAGATATTTCTATAACTGGTATGAGATTTTTTTTGCACTCTTTCATGAAATCGTATATATCCAAATTTGAAATAGTTGCCGCTTTAGAAAGAGATACTCTCCCTTGTTTAAAAAGCATTAATGCATAAAATAACAATAACTCTTTTTGAATGGAATTCAAATCTTGCAATATTGCATAGGAGTCCGGAAGTTCGATGGCTATATTCATAATATTCAGTTTTTCCTAGAAATTAAATACAATCAACACATTTTTATTTTTAGATCATCTTGCTTTTTTTATTACGAAACAACTCCAAGAGTGCGCAACTGCATTATGGAACGACCTAAGGAGTGACATTGAGTTTCGTTTTTGTAAAAATTTTCTTAGCACTGACGAAAATTGCCTTACAAGAAAGGGGATATTATTTGTATTCCCCTAATGAAGCTCTTACCTCTTACAAACGATTTTACTTTTAAGGCTGTGTTTTCCAAGCATGAAGATGTATTGCTTGATTTGTTAAATTCCTTTCCTGACTTTGAGGGGGATAATCAAATTAGCTCCTTGAAAGTTTTAAATCCTAGAATTGAAAAGGAAGTAAACTTTCCACTGTTCAAAGACAGAGAAAAATTCTATTGGCATTTTCAGATACGAGATGAGGAAGAGAGGGAAAAATGTTTGACAGAAGATTTTAGTGTTCGCATTATAGAAATACCAAAGTTTGCGAAAGATATTTCCAGGCTAGAAAGCCCTTTAGATTTTTGGGTCTATCTACTCAAAGAGGTCACAAACTTAAAGGGGGAACAAATGAAGACATTAAAGAGAAAGAATCCAAAGATAAAAAAAGCAGTCGTAAGGACTTGATTAATCAAGTCCTTACGATAGAGCCCTTTTTTATATATATTACCACAAAAGACGTGATGAATCACGTCTCTACGTGAAATCAATCCTGCGAATCCTGAAATCCTGTCGTAATCTTTTTCTTTGACAGAGCTTGGCTGTTGGGCGTAAGCGGGCGGAATTAACATGATTAACAGGATTTTGTTTTTTAGCATTAACCAAAATCAATCCTGTAAATCCTGCGAATCCTGAAATCCTGTCAAATTCTTCTTTGTAGGATTTTTATATTTTCTTTTAATCTGAACTGATCTACCAAAATTGATCAGTAAGCCAATTTCTATATTCGTTGCTTTTAAATAATTCACTAATTGAACTTCGTGTGGCTTACCTATATTATCCACAGCCTTTAATTCTAAAATGATACTTTTATTTATCAACAGGTCTGCGAAAAAGTCTCCTACTAATGTTTCATCATAGAATACAGATATTGGGAATTGTTGATCTACCTCGAATCCTTGTTTTTGTAGCTCAATCTTTAGTGAATTTTCATATACCTTTTCTAGAAATCCAAATCCTAAAACATTATGAACTTTATAAGCGCACGCAATTATTGCCTCAGTTAATTCTTCTTGCTCCATTAATCAATCCTGTCGTAATCTTTTTCTTTGACAGGATTAACAGGATGGACAGGATTTTCTTTTTAGTATTAACCAGACATAATCCTGTAAATCCTGATAATCCTGAAATCCTGTCGTAATCTTTTTCTTTGACAGGATTAACATGATTAACAGGATTTTTCTTTTTAGTATTAACCAAACAATCCTGTAAATCCTGATAATCCTGAAATCCTGTCGTGATTCTTTCTTTGACAGGATTAACATGATTAACAGGATTTTTCTTTTTAGTATTAACCAAACAATCCTGTAAATCCTGATAATCCTGAAATCCTGTCGTAATCTTTTTCTTTGACAGGATTAACATGATTAACAGGATTTTTCTTTTTAGTATTAACCAAACAATCCTGTAAATCCTGATAATCCTGAAATCCTGTCGTAATTCTTTTTCTTTGACAGGATTAACATGATTAACAGGATTTTTCTTTTTAGCATTAACCAAACAATCCTGTAAATCCTGATAATCCTGAAATCCTGTCGTGATTCTTTCTTTGACAGGATTAACAGGATGCACAGGATTTTGTTTTTTAGTATTAACCAAAATCAATCCTGTAAATCCTGATAATCCTGAAATCCTGTCAAATTCTTTTATCTTTTCGGAAACTTCTCATAAGCCACGCGATAATCCTCTTCCCTATCCACACCGCGAAACGGCGGATAATACGTCTTTGTCACTTTCTGGGTTCCGTTGTCCACCGACCACGTTATCGTAATTGACCTCACCCCGTCTTTTTCGTTTTTGTCAGACTTATTACGTGTAGCCCCCTCTCCTAAAGGAAGAGGGGACTCACTTCTCCCCCCTTCGTGTCCTTCGTGCTCTTCGTGGTTAATCCCTCTTCTTCTTCCCGAAATTCCTTCCCGCCCGGATCTTTCCTCGTGGTATTCGGAATCCTTCTGCCGCGAGCATCGTAGCGGTCTACTTTTTCGTAGCCGCGTAGGACTGGGAACTGGACGCGGTAAATGGCGATTAGCTCGTCAACGGTAAGTCCGAGCGACAGTGCCACAAGGACATCAATTTCAACGAGAGCCTGACGTCTGGCGAAGTCACTTCGTAGAGGAGTTCTCCACGTCCACTCTGCGGGATTTAATTTCTTCCACGGGTCTTCGAACTCATGCACCAAACGTATGTCGTCTGACGTCCAACAGTCTTTCAAAATCGCCTTCGTCGCCACTTCCTTCCAGAGATCGGCGTAGTATACCGTCAGGCAGTTGAGGCGCAGGGCACGGTGGACAATAGGCTCTACGTATTTTCCTTTCAGGAAGGGGAGGGATTTGAGGTCGGAAGATTGGACGTTAACTTTGCCTTTGATTTTGATAAAGAAATCATACGGCACAGAAAAGCAAGCACCGGCAAAATTATACTAAATCGTAAGAAGATTCCATAGCAAGAAAATTCAAAGCATTTATTCCAGTATAGCCCTTTGGAAGTATAGCTCCAATAAGCGTCCTTTCATTGGCTGCTTGACACATGTAGCGAAAAGCTATTTTAGGAAAATCTAATATACTCTCCTTATTGTTCTCAACTTTAATTTCCGGTATTGCTTCTTTGAATTTCTTTTTATCACCCGGCTCGTAGAGTGTGCGTGGTAGGAATTCTTCTTTTAAAACAGTAAAATCAATATCAGAGTAAGCAGCAGAATTTAAACATTCCTTGTTTGGAATTTTATTCAAAGGATTTCCTACAAAGATATGAGGACCGGATAATACCACTTGTTCGGGCTTTTTAGGTTGATAGGTTGGATTTTCTCTACGGATAATTTCTCCTGTCTTTTGACTACCTGTTTCATGAAATATTTCATGTATACTAAATTCTTTATCATATTCTCCTAATTTACTGCTGACTGTGGTAAATCGTTGTAATACTTTCAATATTTCTTGACTATGAATCTGTGGAAGTTTTGCTTCTAGGTAATCCGTGTTAGCTTCTTCAAATAGTGATTGAAAGAGTTGTAATTCTTTTTCTGTCACATGAATGATTCGATTGCAATGTCCTCTTACACTCCAATTTCCTTCGTCGTCTTTGATTCCAGAAATAGGATCAGTGGGAGTAGAATGAGAATAACATTTAGACATTGTATCAGGAACAAATAGATTGCATATTTTATTAAACTCAATATTATCTCTTTTGCTTCCGCTTATATTAATACAAAAAGACAATACATGGTGAACATCGGCAAATAGTAATAATTCGTTCTTAAACTGATAGTGTGCCCTTAGCCGCTTAAAGTATTCCTTTCTTAAAGTTCCGCCGTTTGGATCGTCGAAGACGCTGTTTGGATGGAGGAGTCCTACGATTCCTCTAGCGGATAACAACGCCCAGCTTCTTACGATGAAGTTTTTGTATACGTTCGTCTGCACTCCTGCGAGTTCGGGGTAGAGGTTTCGGGAGTTCAGGAAGGTTACGGTTCCTATGCTTCTTCTAAATTCGTTTAGGTATTTCTTTCGCGCTTCTTTTTCTTTGAGCAAACTCTGCTTTGCCTTTGTAAACTCCGCACTCTTTGCTCCTTTGACTCCAAGCTTCGGATCTATTTCGCCTAACGCCACCGCTTCCTCCCAACCCACTTTAATCCACGGCGGATTTCCGTTGATTAAATCAAAACCGAAATAATTATGAATTTTAAATTTTGAATTATGAATGGAAGAGGCTCCCTCATTCAAAATTAAAAATTCACCATTCAAAATTCTCTTCACGAATATCTCCGGAAACACCAACTCCCAATGCAGAAACTTTTCTTCCTCTGCGATTTTGCGCGAGACTTCGTAGTAGGAGAGTGCCGATTCTAGCTCATCGGTGGACGGGATATGCATATTTGAAGAGTGGAGTAGCACTTCGATGTTGGTTCCGAGGCGCATTTTGTAGAACGCCAAAGTGTTTTTATCCACAACTACATTTCGAAGAAGCAGCTCAGCGGATACTAGGAATTCGTCTCTAGAGGGAAGGGAATTTACAGCAGACAAATCCCAGAAGTAGAGAGCGCAGAATGTGTCTAGGAGAAGCTTTAGACGTTGGAAGCTACCGCTTGCCGATTCTAGATTTCGTTTTACTTCTTCTTGCTCTTCAAGAGAAATTCCTTTTGCAAGCGCCAATTCGCTATTAGACGGAGTGGGAAATACAGTTGCAGTGCACTGGGTTTTTTCTAGGGCAGAGAGACGCTCTAGAAGGTAGTCGTTCCAGTGTTTGTCGATGGAGTCTGATATATCGCGCAGGCGATTTAGATCTTCGTCCTCCCAACGTTTACGCACAGACTCTGCAATCCATTTTCGAGCGATTTCTATTTCTTTGGGATAATACTCTTTAGCCTCTTTTTCGTAAGCAAGCGGAATCATTTGGTTGTCAAAGACCAAGAAGTGGTAGAATTCGTCTTTTTGTCTTTCTTCTCCTGGCTTTAGAAGACGCGGATTTGTGTTTTGCTCTAAATGTTCTCCCTGTTTGAGTTGCTCTCTAGTCCACACAGCCCGTCTTGCCCCGATGAGAGAATTTCCAGCTCTGAGACGTAAACCAAACCACGGAGTAGCGGCAGATTGGTATTTGTCTCTCTCTCCGTTTTCTCCTTTTTTGACTAGAAGCTTATGAGAAGAGCCGAGCCAGAGAGACAAAGCACCTAGCTCTACAGCGGTTGGATTTAAGTCTACCCCGTAGACGTTTCGGGTAACGATGAAATGCTTCACACGTCTATGCTCGTCTGTGTAGTTGGCGGGCTCAATGTAGACTTTTAGTTCTTCTTGTTTTAGTTTTAGATAGGCGCTTGCAAGTTGGTTTGCCATTTCTTCTATGAAAGCACCACTACCCATAGCAGGCTCACAGAGTTTAAAGGCTAATATCGAGTCTGCGTCAGATGGTTTAAAATCCTTTAGAAGTTCTCGAAGCGATTCTTCGACTAGACTTTTTGTGAGCACGAAAGGCGTATAATGCGAAGCGCTCTTTTCTCGGTCGATGCTATTTAGATGTAGAATAAACGCGCCCTTTTTGTAAATCTTTACGCGCTTGTCTTCGGCTTCAATTTCTTCTTTGGAAAATTCTTTGCTTCTATCGGCAGATACAAAGTAGGTCTGAGTGGAATTATCCCCGAAGCTACCGTCTTTCGATTTTACATGAATCAAATCTTCTTTCGCAAACATTCCCTGATACGAGAGCAAACCCTCATATACCGCTCCGAGTTGGTTCACGCCTAATTCTGCGTAGTTTACACGACCGATAGACTTGGACTTTTCGTGTTTGGCAAGCGATAGGCGAACGAGCACTTTCTGCCATACATGGTTTGGAAATTTCACCGTGTTAAAAAGCGGAGTGTATTCGGGTGCGAAAAGCGAGGCAGTCAGAGGCTGGATTTGAAATACTTTATTTTCGGGTGCAATGAGTACTCCATCGCGGCTACTCGCATTAAACCCCTTGTAGATGATTTGAAATAGAATCGAAAGATGCTCATGGAAATACGTTCCCATTTCCGATTGAGAAGTAAGCGGCACTTGCTCTAAATCCCGCAGTGCTTCCAAGCTATAGCCTTTTAGATATTGATCGGAATCGACTGGCAAAATCCCAAGCTCTTCTCCTCTCGACTCCGCATAAAAGCAAAACAAAAGCCGATACGCAAACGTAAGAGCTTCGTTCTTTAGATTCTCAGCGGATACTTCCAATTTGTCTTCTTTTACATTCGAGTTGAGATAGCCTTTCTTTTCTTCGGGGCTTAGAGAATTATAAGAAAGTTTTTTTCGTTTGCGTGCTTCAATCCATTCGTTTGCCAAAAGCTCTATCGCCTCTCGCACGGACTGTTGTAATTTCTCTGTCACCCCGTAAGCAAACTTATGACTTTGTTGTTCTAATCTTTCGTGTAGAATTTCCGATTCGCCTTCGGGACAAAGAGTTTCGTAGGATAAAAAGGCAGCGAGTTGATTACTTGCATCCTGTGTATTTTTTCCAAACGCATCATCCAAGTTAAACAGCAAGTATCTCCCTTGCGAATACGTAGTCTTATTAAACAGATAAATAAAAGTCCCCGCCAAAAACAAAACCCACCGAGGCGACACTTCTGCTGTAAAGATTTTTCCAATGAGCTTCTCCCAATCACCGTCGGCTAGTGGCAAATGTCCACCTGTCACCTCGAACTGCCCCACCGTGAGAGGTCTATCTTGCTTAACACTATCGTTGTTTTGCAAAATAGATTTCTCACGTTCGTTCGAAATGACTGTGGAAGCAAGCGGAAATAATTCCAGTGGTTCTTCTGATCCTTTCTTCTCCGGTAAACTATTTTCCGGCAAAGTAAAAAAAGTTTCGCAGATCGTGAGGTAAAGGGCATTATGCCGCGTGAAGTTTGCCTTGACTGGTATATACGAAGTATCCCCTTCGACTAGAAATTCTTCTCCCTGGTATTCTTTGTAGCCGAGTGCTTCTAGTAGCTCGGAATGAAACGAATTGATTTCTTCGTCTTCGTTTCTTTTTTCGATATTTAGTTCAATGGCTCTTGCCTTAGCTTTAAAATACTTTTGGGCAAGTCGTTTGATCTTAGCCGGTGTAGAAGCTGTGCCTTCTTCTTTCCATTTTGTTATAAGCCCAGTTAAGTCATTTGCAAAGATTGTGTCCAAGTAGTGAGAGCTATAATATTCGCCTACGTTTTGAATGCAACTGTCAATCGCCATATCATTCTCCTACAATGAGCAATACAAGTTTAGTAGTAGGCTCGTCTTCTGCTTTGAAGTATAAATTTTCCCAATTCTTCTTTCGGTTCTCGTAGTATTCTTCGATTCTAGTTCTTTCATTTTTATATTTCTTAAATTCGTTTGACTTATCGCTTAACGTCTTAATCTTTGCGTCGAGCCATTCGGTTCTTTTTTGTTTCCAGTTTTTAAGTCGTCTGTCTTCAGAGCGAAGGTCTTTGACGATAGACTTTTCCCAGTCTAGCTTTTGGGTTTTCATAAAATCCATACTGATCTTAACAGCAGAAGCTTTAAGAGGCTCTGCTGCTTTGATGTTTAGCGTCTTACCGCTATTAGCCTGATTTAAAAAATTGGTCTTTGTAATTGCTTCTTCTAAACTCAAAAGCTCATGCGTTCCATTCTTATGAAATAAAACCGAATGCGGATTGACAACTATGGGAGTTCCGCCTTTCGAATTGACCTGACCGATAAAACAATAACAAAGCTCACCCTTGGCAAATTGGCTCGAATAGACGACAGGCGCAACACCTCTATCCAGGTGCATAATCACACGCTCTACAAGCCACTCTAAGACAGGATGAGTTTCATTTGTGTAAAGAGTCTTCGACCAGTAGCCGCTTGTCTTACGCGCTCCTTCCATCGCAAGCATCACTTGTTTTTTGTCCTCGGTGAGTCTAAATACATTTCCTTCTGGAAATGCTTCTTCTGGAATAGAAGTATATCCCTGAATCACCGAGTTTTCCATTCCCAGTCTACGACGAAGCTCAGAGGGTAGACTGAATTCGTAGAGTTTGCCATGGGTCTCTATCGGCGGGTAATCTGTATTTACTTCTTGCAAAAAAGAATAGGCTTTCTTTAGAAAATCCTGATTGGAATAAAACCGGACTTTTTTTGTAATCAGGCTACTTGGCTCTGGTAATTTCGTATTAGCCGCTTCTTCTTTACTTGCCTGTAGGGCTAGTTTAAGCATTTCTTCTAAGTAGTCGCCTTCATTCGCCTGATCGCTCTTAGTCTCAAAGATGTTTTCGTTTCCTTTTAAAATTCCTTCCTCTGCGATGAATCTTTCTTCTTCTTTCTCATCATAGAGTTTTAGAATGCTCTCTCCACTTCGTCTCAGGCGATTGATTTCTTCTACTTTAGAAATGAGTCTATCAAAGATATGTTTGTCACCCTGTAAAATTCCATTCTTAGTATTCACAAACAAATAGCGGATAACAGGCTCTTTAGTTTGACCGAGTCTATCTATACGACCATTTCTCTGGATGAGAGTAATAATCGACCACGGTAGATCGTAGTGGATAATTAGATTACACTCATGGTGCAAGTTTACACCTTCACTCGCAACGTCAGTCGCAATTAGGATTCGAATCGGGGAGGCTCCGGAGGAAAATGCTTCTACTGTTTTTGTCAAATGAATATCGGGAGTAGAGCCGCTGATAGTTGCAATCGACTGCGCTATTTGTTTATCGTATTCACTGCTATAGTCTAGCTTAAATTCTTTCGCGAGTGCTTCTGCTAAATTGTCCTGCGTTTTTCTGTATTCGGTGAATACTAATACGCGGGGGCTTTCTTTTTTTCCAGACCAGCCGATTTTTTTTAGTTCATCTACGAGTAGCCTGTATCTGCTAGAAGATTCGATTTTTAATTTGGCTAATTCTTTTTTGATCTGGTTTAAGATTTCTATTTCGCTACTTTTTGTCTCTGTCTTAGAAAGCTCTTTTAGCCTTTTGTCTACAGTCTCCTTGCAGGCTTCGGGACTCGACAAAAAGATTTTATACATTCCATACTGCAAAAGACTTTGACCGGAAAATTCTTTTTTAAATTCACTACGCATCTTTGCAAAGAGAGAATATACATTTTCTTCTTCTAGCGACGAATCACGAGTAGTCTCAGAAAGGGGAATTACCTTTCGATTGGAAAGTAGGCTTCCTGCTTCTTCTCTCACATCTTCCTTAAACCGCATGAGAAAAAATCCTTTGATGTCCTCTACATTGTATTCTTTAAACGTAGGGTCTGGAATGATAGAAGGGTCGAGTAGGGAAATCAGTCTGCCAAATGTTTCCCGTTTTCCATTATGCGGTGTGGCTGTGGTTAATATGATATTGTCGCAACTCTGTGAAAGAACTCTTGCCAGCCTATAGCTCAAATGTCGTTCGGGAAGACTCGCTCCTGCGACGTTATGCGCTTCATCTATGATGACTACATCCCAGCGCGCACTCTTTAAATAATGCTCATACTTTCCCACGTTTTTAAGTGTATCAATACTGATAATGACTCTGTGGTAAATCTCAAATGGATTTTTATTGGCAGGAACTTTGAGACGAAGCTTTGCAATTCCTTCCGAGTCAAGTCGGACAAGTGGAATATTAAACCGATTCCAAAGCTCCGACTGAAACTGTAAGAGCATAGATTTTTTAGCGAGCACTAAAATGCGATTCGCCTTACCGCGCCTGATTAGTTCACTTAGAATCATTCCTACTTGAATTGTCTTTCCAAGACCCACAGCATCTGCGAGTAAAAGCCGAGTGCGAAGTTGACCTAGCGCAATATGAACAGTATCCTCTTGGAACTTCATAGAATCAAAAACGCCAGCATTTTCTAAGTCGGGCTCTTTAGAGGTTAATGGCATTTGCCGCAGATTCGCTTCTAGAAATAGTTTGGAAAATTCATACCCGCGAGAAGTGTCAGCTACTAGCTTTGTTTCGGCTGGATCAATGACTTCTATATTGTCAAGCTGGGTGATAAAAATCCTTTCCTGTCCGCGGGTCAAATCGTCCGTTCCAATACAGCTCAGGGTAAATTGACCATTGTCGTTTACCTCTGTCTTTAGAATCAACCACTCTGCATCTCGAACTAAAATTCTCTGCCCTGCGGCAAACGATGTTTTGTCTTTAGTCAAAGTCTTCTATCCTTATGATAAATTGGTTTAGCTCGGCTAATCGCAAACAAGAGTTTAATACATCGACATCATCTTCAAATCCGATTGGAGACGATATGTCATCTTCTTCATCTTGTGTTAGGAAATAATACGCAATAGCCCCTTTCAGCCAATACTGTGAGTCAAGGGCAAGCTCAGACCAGCGCTTTTCTACTTCTAGAAAGGTATCGTTTATTTTTTGGGCAAGTTTTAAGTTTAAAAGCCCGTTTGTCTTTGCGATTTCTTCTAGTTCTTTGGTGTATTTCTTAGTTCGATTGGTTAGCTCAATAAGGGGAGTCTTCGCGTATTCGTTCGATAACTTTTGTAGGATTTCAAATTCTTTCGGGTTTAGGTTACTGGGTATGTTTACTTTCACTCTAGTATTGCTCACTAAACAACACTTCAATTAGAGTCCCTTCGAAAGCAAGAGATATTTTTAAGAAATGGTAGGATTTTTCACCAAACTAATCCTGTAAATCCTGCGAATCCTGGAATCCTGTCGTGATTCTTTTTTTTGACAGGATTAACAGGATGGACAGGATTTTTCTTTTTAGTATTAACCAAAATCAATCCTGTAAATCCTGCGAATCCTGGAATCCTGTCGTGATTCTTTTTTTTGACAGGATTAACAGGATGGACAGGATTTTTCTTTTTAGTATTAACCAAAATCAATCCTGTAAATCCTGCGAATCCTGAAATCCTGTCGTGATTCTTTTTCTTTGACAGGATTAACAAGATGAACAGGATTTTCCTTTTTACTATTAACCAAAATCAATCCTGTAAATCCTGCGAATCCTGAAATCCTGTCTAATTCTTTTTCTTTGCAGCTTGGGGGGGGTTTGTTTTTTTATCTCGCTTCGTCCAGATTGTTTTTTAGGTGTTTCTTGCCTTTAAGAGATTGAATTCCTTATTTCCATAAATTTTGCGATATTCCTGCCTTTTCTTTCATCTATAACTAACCAGTCTGCTTTTTTATTCATGGCAAGAGTAATAGCCTCGGCTTCTCCTCTATCCAGTTCCTTTTTTAGAAGAGGTTCAATGCTTTCTACTTCTTCTGTTATAAAAAGATTCTCAGGAAGAGCGAAGTCTTTTTTATATTTTGTATTTGTGAATTCTTTCTCTACAAACTTTGGAATAAAAATCCTTTCAAAGATTTTCTCCCATAGGTAAAGTTTTTTTATTTTTCCGAAGGCGATAATAGGACTAGTATTTGAAACTATAATCATAATTTTCTAGCACTAGCGATTTCTTCTTCTATTTCTTCAGTATCCATTTTTACAACAGGGATTCCCATTCGACTGATTTCTGAAATGAAGTCTATTCGATTCATTCCACACATCTCCGCTGATTGTCCTGTTGTTAAGAATCCTTCTTCGAAAAGTTTGATTGCTAGTAATTTCTGCGTTTCTTTACGGATTCTTTCTTTTGATCCATCCCATTTTAAGAGTAATGAGTCCGGTAGTTCTATGGTAACGCTTAACATTGTTTTACTCCTAATTTTATTCTCACTGCAAACTTTCAAGTGTCAAACTCTTTTTCATCCTTTTCTAAAGTGAGAGAGCATTGTCCGCCCTTTGTTATTATCCTGTAAATCCTGGGAATCCTGAAATCCTGTCGTGATTCTTTTTTTTGACAGGATTAACAGGATGGACAGGATTTTTCTTTTTAGTATTAGCCAAAATCAATCCTGTAAATCCTGCGAATCCTGAAATCCTGTCTATTTCCTTTCTTCTCTGTTTGAGTTTGTTTGCGCAGTGTTTGCCCGAGCATTCGTCTCTGTTTAAGAATGAAATCTTAAAGTTTGCGAATAGATTTTTAAAGTTTGCGCTTGCGCCGGTAAACTTTGCGCGTGGATTTTGAGTGTTTGCCGCTGGATTTTTCTAGTAGGGAAGAGAAAAAAATTCTTTTCTTATTGACTTTGAATTGTATGATTGTAAAAAAATCCCGTGGCAACTCTTCCCAGTCGCCACAGGATTTCGTTTTGTTGGATTGGGGTCTTGGACTAAGCTGCTTTAACGTCTTGTTCCATTTCCCCGGTTCTGATTTCTGAGCCGAAGAGGTTTCTCACCCTTAGCCGGTAACTTTCTCCAATTACAATCCCATTGGGTGTTTTGAAAGAAACTAATTTACTGGTTACTTGGGAGTATTCGCTCACTCGAATCTCCGCGCCATTCTTTTCGAGAAAGACTCCCTGGTTTAATTCCGCCTTATTAAACTTTAGGTTTTCGCCTCGAATCGCAACTAAATCGCCTGAGCTGAGTGTATCGACTGCTCCTGAGCTGATGTTTTCGACAGAAATAACCAAAGGCAGAATTTTGCCCTGTGCCACTCTTACCGTTTTTGCCTCAATAGCGACTCTTTTGACAAACATCTGGCTCGGCACAATAGAAACCTCAACCGAATGTTTGTCCTCGGAAAATGCTTCCTCTGGGTTTTGAAATACACCCTTTACTTTGGGGCGTAGGATGCAAAATCCAAGATTAACACTTCTTCCCTGTGATAGGTTTTCTATGCAAACTCTCTCGAGGTTTTCCAAAACTGCTAAAACGTCGGGTGGTGTTGCCGTTGATCCATAGGCTAATGCTTTTATCACATTTCTTATATCCAAACTGCCTTCCAGCAGAGTCCTAGGTAAGTAGGGAGCCTTACCTTCCGTGCCAAGCTTGTTTTTAACGACTTGGAATTTGACCATAGAGGTCCTCCGGAACCTTGATTAGCGACATAAATCGCCTGATTCCAAAACTCACATTACTTTAGTATTAAAATTTGTCAACATGGAAATATGCATAAAATACAATAAAACATTAAAAAAGTAAAAATATGCATTAGAAATATATAAAAAAGATTTGAACTCAGAAAAATAGGCAAGAAAGAGTTTGACTTTCTTTCTATGTAAAAAAATGGTAGATCAGCCTATGAATGCAAATGATCTCTATTTAGAAATTGGGAAGAGGATTACCAATGCACGTCTTTCCCTTGGTTGGTCGCAAGAAGAAGCGGCTAGCAAGTTAGAAGTCACCCGTGTTACTTGGAATCATATGGAAAAAGGAAACCAAAAGATCGCCATCGATAGGCTTTTGGCAGTGGCAGAACTATTAAAAATTCCACCCGGTAGACTCGTTCCGGGGCTTTTGCCAGACGAGGTGACAGAGCGAGTAAAAGATGAAAACTTCTCAGAAGAAGAAACAGACACTATATATAAAACATTGGATAAATACCAAACCGAGTAGGTGGTATTTGGGATAATTAGGATTAACCCCTTGAAATGTAGGGAGCAGATACAATGGACAGAAAAATAAAAAAAGAAATTAACAAACTATTAAATACCATTTCCTATGCTGGCGGAGTCGTTGACTTAGATGCAATTGCCAAGCATCTGGGAATTCGAGTGTATAAAGACAATCTACCGGACAATGTTTCCGGTGTTTTAGATTGCAGAAAAGCCATGTCGCCTATCGTATTAATCAATTCTACACACCATACCAACCGTCAGAGATTTTCTCTTGCTCACGAAATCGGTCATTTCGTTATGCATCAAATCACTGGCGTTCACATGGACACAAAAGTATTTCTCAGACAGGATACTCCCAATCCTCTCCATTCTAGAATGGAAAGAGAAGCAAACAAATTTGCCGCCGAGCTTACCATGCCCGAATTGCAAGTCAAAGAATCCTGGAATCAAATTTCTTCCGATTTCCTAGACGATAATCCCGTTGCCGCATTAGCTAACCAATTCCAGGTAAGCGAAGGTGCCCTAATGATTCGCCTAAAAGAAATCAAAGGCTTAAATAAAATCTGGTAATCTTATTGTTTTAAGAAATCTCCTTTGTTGTAATTTCTGCCAAAGGTATTTTCCTTTCTAATAGGTGTTGGCTACTTTTTTTTGAGGTTTGCGGTTTAAAAACCTTGTGCAAAGTAGAAGGTTAAAGTCCATTCTATGCCTTGAAGCTTTCAAAAACGTTTTTTCTTTACATTTAGAAGCAGAAGTAAAATTTTATCTAGAATGACTTTTACAAATAGGATGAATTAGGATGCTACAAAACAGGCTCGCCATACTTGGATTTTTACTACTCGCTTTGCTTTATGATTGCAAGGCAATTGGAAATACGTTTCAACCCATAGAAGGGTTTGACGCAAAGACGAATGAAAGACTCGAACGTTTCTTTTGGAAACTAAAAATTACGATAAAAGAAAAATCGCAGTCTTTGATGGAGATGGAACTGTAGTCGGTCAGGCTCCACATTATATGGCGGATGAATGTCTCTACGAAGTAGCAAAAGCAAATCCACAAAAAAAAGCCGATGTGATTCAAAAGATGACAAAGCTTTCCAATGTTTCGATGGAATATGTGCAACTTCGAGTGAAATTCTTTGAAGGGGATACGGTGGAGTATCTGCGTGAGCTTGGGGCTAAATGCTATCATACGCACTATGCAGGAAAAGTGTTTAAACCTATGGTAGGTCTCATTGGGGCTTTAAAGGAAAATGGATTTGAAGTGTGGATAATCACTGCTAGCCCGGAAGCACTCTATCAAAAATTCTTAAGTGAAGAACTGCATATCCCAATTACAAATATTGTGGGAGTAAAGTCAGTTGTCCACGAAGGAAAAATTACAAGCACAATGATTGAGCCAATTCCGCAAGATCATGGAAAAAAAGAAGCGATTGAAACTTTCGTGCAGGAAAGACCTCTCCTTGTAGGCGGAAATAGTCGCGGCGACAAAGAAATGATTGAATACAGCGGCAATTTAAAGTTAATCATCAATCCAGATGAATATGTAGCCGAAGATCAAACAGAAAGTATTGCCGAGTATGCGCGTAAGAACAATTGGGTGATAGCTAAAATCAAAGATGTTCCACCGGCGACATTTCCCTATATTTCGTCTATCGTATACAAAATGAAAAAAAATAAAACTAACGAGTAATTATGATAACAAATCTAATCAACTGGTTTAAGCCAGCCGTTTCGCAAACACGTCACTCCGAAGAAGAAATTCAAAAAATTTACCCCAAGTATCGCTGGCATGTATTGGAATCAACATTTTTGGGATACGCTGCCTTTTATTTTGTAAGAAACAATCTCTCGGTTGTCTCTAAAGAAATGGGAGAGGCTCTACACTATGACAAATCTCAAATCGGAGACATACTAGCAGTAACCGCTATCACTTACGGGCTTGGAAAATTTGTAATGGGTGCGCTCTCTGATAGAAGTGATTCCCGTAAGTTTATGTCTGTGGGGCTAATGCTCACTGCTCTCGTGAATTTCGTATTCGGCTCCGTGGAAGATTACTCTATTCACTTAATCCTCTGGGGGCTAAATGGGTTTATCCAGGGAATGGGCTGGCCTCCTTGCGGACGCTCTATCGGGCATTGGTTTAGTTTAAAAGAGCGCGGTAGTGTTTTTGCTATCTGGAATGTGGCGCATAACGTAGGCGGTGGACTTGTTGGTATGGTAGCCGCTTTTTCTGCCAGTCATTGGGGTTGGAAGTCTGCGTTTTATGTTCCGGGGATACTAGCTGTTATCTCGTCTGTGTATATATATCTACGACTAAAGGATACTCCTCAATCGGAAGGACTTCCTCCAATTGAAGAATACAAAAACGAAAAGACACTCCATGCAACAACCGAAGAAACAGAAAGAGAGCTAGGAACCAAAGAGCTTCTCGGAAAGTATATCTTTAACAATAAATTCTTATGGCTCTTTGCGTTTGCGAATTTCTTTGTTTATATTGTGCGTTATAGTATGCTTGATTGGGGTCCTACTTATTTAAAAGAAATCAAAGGAGCAAGCCTAACCGGTGGGGGTTTCAGTGTATTAGTCTTAGAATTTGCAGGAATTGGTAGCACAATTTTAATGGGCTGGTTATCGGATAGGCTTGGCGGTAGAAGAGGGATGGTGAGTTTATTTTGCATGATTCCCATTTTTTTTGCTTTTGGGGTAATTTACTATAATCCGCCGGGAGCTTTATGGCTTGATTTAACAATGCTTGCTGTCATCGGCTTTTTCGTTTATCCGCCTGTAATGCTATTAGGAGTAGCTGCCCTCGACGTTACTTCTAAAAAAGCAGTCGGAACAGCCGCGGGCTTTGTTGGTCTATTTGGCTATATAGGAAGAACGGTGCAAGCCAAAGGTCTCGGCTGGCTTGCCAACAATCCCGAATACGGCTGGAACTATGTTCTCTATGCCATCCTCGGTGCTACTTTACTTTCTATTTTATTTTTAAGTTTCACTTGGAATATTAAACCTAGGGAATAAGTTAGATTCTAAATTTCGATCTCCAAAATAACAGGTGCATGATCGGAGACTACGAGAGACTGGTCAATCTTACAAGAGCGGATATTCTTTGTTAGATTCTTGGTTGTGAAGAAATAATCAATGCGCCAGCCTTTGTTGTTGGCGCGGGCGTTGAAGCGGTATGTCCACCAGGAGTATTCGTGAAGCTTATCTGGATTAGCCACTCTAAAGGCATCGACCATTCCTGAATCTAAAAAGTCTGTTACCCATTGGCGCTCTTCGGGTAGATAACCACTGTTCTTCTCATTTCCTTTTGGATTGTGAATGTCGATAGGTGTGTGTGCAATATTGACGTCTCCGCATATAATTAGCTTCTTGTATTTTTTCTCCCACTCTGCTTTTTTCTTTGAATAGAAATCTAAAAATTCCATCTTTATCGCCTGACGCTCTTCTCCTGAAGTGCCAGAAGGAAAATAAGTATTGATGAATGCAAAGTTTTTAAATTCGACTAATATACTTCTTCCTTCACTGTCGAATAGTTTATGACCAAGACCGATTTCATGCGACTTTGGTTTTTGTTTTGTGAAGATGGCAGTGCCGCTATAGCCTTTTTTTTGGGCACTGAATACAAAGGGAATATACCCGAGTTCTTCAAAGAATTCTGGATTCATCTGAGAGTGTTCTGCTTTGATTTCTTGGAAGGCGAGAATATCTGCCTTTTGTTTTTTGATAAATTCGAATAAGCCTTTGCTTTTTGCTGAACGAATTCCATTGCAGTTGAGGGTAATTAATTTCATTGTGAATATTTTCCTTTTCTAGAATGAATGATTAAAATGATTAGTTATTATGGCTATTAAAATTAAGAAAATTAGTATAAAAAATGAATCCGACTATTTGGATATTTTAAAAAGAGCAAAGAGTGATATCTCTGAAGCCTTTGACGTTGTAATTCCTATTCTAAAAGATGTAGAGCAAAACGGAGATGCGGCAATTCGTCGTTACACCGAGAAGTTTGATAAAATAGCTCTTGACAATTTCAAATTTGAAACCAATAAAATCGAAGCAAATATTCCCGAAGAATGGAAGAAAGCCTTAGAAAAAGCGAAGTCAAATATCCGCCAATTCCATTCAGCTCAATTAAAAACTAAAACAGAAATAAACGTTAGTGGAAATAGACTTGGCATTAAATACACTCCTGTAGAATCTGTTGCTGTATATGCACCGGGGGGAAAGGCTCTTTATCCTTCCTCGGTATTAATGGGTGCCATTCCTGCCAAGATCGCAGGTGTAAAACATGTATCCTTAGTTACTCCACCTTCGAAAGAAGGGGGGCTCAATCCGGTATTATTATACGCCGCTCAAATCGCAGGAGTAGATACAATTTATACTGTCGGGGGAGCCCAAGGCATAGCTGGATTAGCCTACGGAACAGAGACTATAACGAGGGCAGAATTTATAGTAGGACCGGGAAATCGTTATGTTACCGCCGCCAAATCGTATTTAGCCGGAGTAGGGCAGATTGGAATCGAAAGTCCCGCAGGACCTAGTGAAGTGTTAATCATTGCGGATAAGACTGCTAATCCACAATGGGTTGCTTGCGATATGCTGTCCCAAGCGGAGCACGGAGAAGACTCTGTTGCAATCCTCACTACAGATTCAGAGGAGTTGGCAAACCAAGTTGCTCTCGAATTAAAAAAAGCATTAGCCGAAAGACCTAAACGTCGCGAAATGAAAGAGAAAGCTATTGACGATAATAGTTATATATTAATATTTCCTAATATAGCGGAAGCGATAGATTTTTCTAACCTTTATGCTCCGGAGCATTTGGAAATCATCACAGAGAATTACGAAAAAGACTTTGAAGGAATCGTTCATGCCGGCTCTGTATTTCTTGGTCCTTATTCTCCTGTTGCAATGGGGGATTATATCTCAGGGACTAATCATGTTTTGCCGACAGCAGGTGGAAGTAGAATCTATTCCTCTTTAGGTGTAGATACATTTCTAAAACGAGTCACCTATCAAGAGATTCGTCGCGATTCACTGACAGAATTATACCCGTATGTAAAAACTCTTTCCGAAATAGAAGGACTAGACGAAGAGCACGGAACTTCTGTATATTTAAGAACTCTATAAAATAAAAATAACAGGATAGAAGGATGAAAAACGTAAAAGAAATTGTGGATGGCATTTTAAATTCCAAGATTGCTATTGAGAGATATTTAGCGGATAATGAGAGTTTATCCAAGAACACCAAGCCACTCTTTCTTGCGTTTTGGGATTTTGATGGAACCATACTCAAAGGAGATTGCTCGGAGGGTCTAAATGAGCCAAATGGTTTTAAAGGACTAATGGAATTAGGCGTTTTAAATGGCCATTCTGCCGAGTTTAAGGGTGAGTCAGGTGTAGATGCATTCTGGAAAAAGTATAGAGAAATGGAAAGCGTTAATAAGAAAGAGGCATATATATATTTGCCTCGACTCTTTTCTGGAACTAAGGAAGAAACGATTCTAAATTTAGCAAAGAGCATTTTAATTCTGTCATGCGTAATTTCTACTTTCCATCCTCTATTCAGATTCTAGAGCAATTAAAAGCGAATGGAATTGATTCGTATATACTCTCTGCCAGTGCCCATTTTTTTATCAAAGGCTCAGCCGGCACCCTTCCAATTGATGCAAATCATATGTTTGGAATAGAAATGAAAATTTTAGATGGAGTTATTACCCTAGAAGAAATAGAGCCTGTCACCTATGCAGAAGGAAAGACTGAAAAATTAAAGCTAATTGTAAATAGCCTCATGCAGGACGAAAAGACAGCGCAAGTTTTTATTCTCGCTGGCTTTGGAAATAGCTTTCACACAGACGGTCCCTTTTTGCAATACATCGCCGAACAACGACTATTAGCCGGTAACCCTACAACAGTAATGATTAACGGTGGTAATGCGCCCGAAGAATATGATGGAATCTTTAGAGAGGTGAATTTTGACATATAGGATAATAAATTGTCTATTTAAAAAAGATAGCTGGTCGACAGAAAGAGTATCGATTCCGGCTGACGTCCACCGCTTTTGGAAAAGATAGAATAATTGACCAAGGCTAGATGAATTTTAAATACTTCCTCTTCTTTGCTTGGAAAAGCATTCCAACTTACGCCTACTGCGAGTCCGAGAGAGCGTTGATTGATTCCTTTGCTGTCATAGAATCCGCCTGATTCAATACCTCCGCGAATTTGAAAAGGGGAATCTTTTAGAGTTTGCTCTAGACCAAGGCTGAGTTTTACTTCTGCTCCAAGTCCTCTATCTAGACTCGGTCTTGAATTTTGTCCATTCAAATCGAATGTGCTTCGTTCCCAGAAGATTTTTCGAACCTCGGAGTAAATGACTGTTTGCTGCAACTGAAAGCTATAACCGACAGCAGCATATTCGGGTAGCCGCTCTTTTAAATTATCAACTCCTCGATAGCCTTCTAATCGAAACGCACCGGGGCTTTGCATTGATAGTCCAAAAAGATGCTTTTCCTTTTTATAAGAAAGAGAAGCAGTAGGGCTAAGAGAAAAACTGGATTGATAGCCACCTCTATAGACTACACTCGGTCCAATTCCAAAAGACGCATTCCAATTCTCTGAAAACTTATAACTCCAAAAAAGAGAGAATGTATAATTGGACATGGATTCATATCCACCGGGAAAGTTTTGATAAAAACTTTGTTTGCCCGTAACCCCCCAGCCATTCTTAGCATCTATTGGAATATAAAAGCCAGCAGAGAGTGGTTTTACTGCGCTGTATTTTCCTTGGTCTGTAGAAACAGTAACGCCTCCGTCTACGATGTATTTTTGGTTGGAAGAAAGGATTGCGGGGTTGCTGTAAAGATTTGCCGAGGGATTATTTAAACCTACACCGAGGGATGCCATTCCTGCCGGGGAAGCATGAGTAAAGCTTAAATCGTAAGGTCCATATTTATCTGCGAACAAGGGAAACGCAAGAATCAATGTAAGAAATAAAAGGTTTTTCAATCTCATTGTCTATACAAGTCTGGATATTGAGCTTTAAAGGCAATGAGTTTATTGGAGGAGTTTAAATGAAAGTTTCTATAATTGGTGCTGGTGGTTTGACGGGAAGAGAGTTGATTGGTTTACTTGCCAATCATTCTGAGATTGAGATTGTTCATATTACGAGTAATAAAACAGCGGGAAAAAAAATCTCAGAAGTGTTTCCAAATTTGAGATTTAAAAATGACTTAGTTTTCAAAACCCATGAAGAGGAAATTCCAAAAGATAGTTTGGTTGTCCTCGCTGTGCCGAATGAAGTCTCTCTTGATATGACACCTAAGCTATTAGCCGCAGGGCATAAGGTAATTGATCTATCTGGCGCCTATCGTTTACACAATAAAGAATTATTTGAAAAATTCTATGGGCTTAAGCATGAATCCTTTGAGTTAATGCAAAAAGTTGTATTTGGAATTCCTGAAATGTTTAGAGAAAAAATAAAAGGCTCTGATTTTGTTTCTAATCCCGGGTGTTATGCGACTTCTGGTTTAGTGCCCCTTTTTATGCTGGGAGAGCTTAGAGAAAGAATCCAAGGCGCCATTGTCATCGATTCCAAATCAGGTGTAAGTGGAGCGGGTGGAAGAACGGAGGATATTGGGTTTACATTCACAAATACCTATGAAAATTTTCGAGCATATAAAATTTTATCTCATCAACACACTCCTGAGATTGAGGAATACGGTGGTTATGCGATGAAAAATAAATTAGCAAAAATTGTTTTTACTCCGCACTTATTGCCAGTGTATAGAGGAATCCTTTCAACGTTTGTAATTCAATTTGATAAAGCAATTGATCCATCTGAAGTAGCTACTCAATTTTCAAAATTTCAATCCGAACCATTTATAAGAATTTATAAAAAACCAGAAGAAATTGAATTGAAAAATATTCAAAATTCAAATTTCTTGGATTTAAGTTATCGAGTCGAAGACAATATTTTAGTGCTTGTGTCTGCGCTTGATAACTTAGTGAAAGGTGCTGCAGGGCAGGCTCTTCAAAACATGAACTTAATGTTAGGTCTAGATGAGCGTAAAGGTCTTTTGGCAAATGAATAAAAAAGTTATAAAAATTTGCTTTTTTTCTTTGAATTGTCTTTGACTTTTCTCTGCTATTGAAAAAACTGACATAAGCAACGGACGAGTCGTTAGCTCAGTCGGTAGAGCATTTCACTTTTAATGAAGGGGTCTCGGGTTCGAATCCCGAACGACTCAATTCGTTGCATTCTCGGTGCCATCGTCTAGTGGTTAGGACACCAGGTTTTCATCCTGGTAACCGGGGTTCAATTCCCCGTGGCACTAAAATTCCTACCTCCTTAACAAACTAGCATTATTGCTAATTTGCTAAAACAATCTCTCAGAAGTTCTGCCTTTAATATCCCGCAAAGCAAATAGTTTTGAGTCAAGGCTATCATAAAAGAATAAACCACAAAGACTATAAAGAAAGATCATTCACTTTGTGTGCTTTGCGAAAACCATTGTGTCCTTTGTGTTTTAAAAAATTACTCCTTTGATTATTTGAACGTGTTCAAATATTATGCTTGACTTTTATTTGCGTCTTATTTAATATGAACATGTTCAAATTAAAGGAGAACGCCATGAAAACAATTCAAGTATCCATTCTTTTAATGTTAATATCTTCCGGTTTGCTTTTTTCGCAAGAGATAGAAAACGCAGACTGTGAAATTCAAAATTTAAAATGCATCCAAACCAAAATTCAAAAAGGGGAATATCGTTACGAGGATTACAGTCGTAAGAGTTCCACTGGTAGGACAACTCTACATTATGCGGTAGAAGCCAAAAATTTCGACGTAGTCAAAATGATTGTGGCGAATAACGCAAGTTTAGTAGGGATAGCAGATGAATATGGAAACACAGCACTCCATCGCGCAGTAGCTCTTAACCAGAGACAAATGGTTGAATACTTACTCCAATCCAATTCTGATTTAGAAATAAATAAGGCTGATAGAAATGGAGAAACCATTTTAGATATTGCCAATGCAAGCGGATACACCGAATTAGCCGAATATCTTGTAGGCAAAGGTGCTCATATAGGTAATAGCAATAAATCTGCAAATGCAACACTATGGGTATATTCTGTGTATGTGCTAATCAGCATACTTGTAACAGTCTGGGTCGCGAGGACTCTTTCTAAAAACGGACGAATATTTTTAATCGATGCATTTCACTCAGATGAACTCGCAGACTCAGTGAATCACTTGCTTGTAGTTGGCTTCTATTTAATCAATCTAGGCTATATTACAATCGCTCTTAAGATTGGACTTAAACCTACAAATGCAGTGGAAGCATTGGAAATTCTAAGTTTCAAAATCGGGTTAGTAATATTACTTTTAGGTTTTATGCATTTCTTTAATTTGTATCTTTTTGGAAGACTCAGAAAGAGAACTCTACTTAAAAAAGAATTGGGTATCGATCAAAATGTAGCTGTAGTAAGACCAGTGTAGAAAAAAATGGGAATTATCGGTTTACCCCTGTCACCTCGAACAGCGTCCACCCGCGCTTGGTCGCGCTCAACGCCTTCGCACGTGAGAGGTCTATTTAGCATAATATGATTGTTATATTGCCCTATAGATTTCTCACTATTCATTCGCTAACGCTAGTTCCGTTAAGCGATGTTCGAAAAGACTGTTCAAACCTTTACCTTAATGACCGAGTTACTCATGATAAAGAAAAATAAATCTTCGATAGCAAACAGAAAAGAAACCGAAAAATCAAAGCGGACAAAAGAGCTTATTTACTCAACTGCCATTTCTTTATTTCAAAAAGAAAGCTATGAGAAAGCAACTATGCGACTCATAGCAAGTAAAGCTGGGGTTGCGCTTGGAGCTACTTATTATCATTTTAAAACCAAAGAAGACATTGTTATGTATTTCTATACAATCTCTCAAGACGATGCCAAAATTCAAAGTCTAGAGTTTTGTAGAACCACAGAAGATTTTAAATTGCGGTTAAAAAACATTATCTCCTATAAGCTTGATTATTTCTCAGAATATTATAATTTCATTTCTGTCCTAGCCAAACATGCGGCAGATCCAAATCATCCGCTTTCTCCTTTTAGCAAAGAAACAACGGAAGTAAGAGAAGAGGCAATTCAAATTATCCGCGATGCCCTGGAAACTTCCAATTTGAATTTAAAAAACGAAGTAGCACTGCATCTGCCTGAACTTTTGTGGCTATACCAACTAGGTATTATTTATTACTGGATATCAGACACTTCTAAGTCGCATAATAATACAGAAACTTTAATCAATGAAAGCCTAGATTTAGTTTTTAAACTTGTTAAAATGTCTAAGCTTCCTTTTTTTAAAACGATCTTAGGCTCAATATTTAAAATCATAAGATTGGTTAAAGCTCCTAATTAACAGTCAGCTTGTTAATCAAATCTTCCGTTTTACCTAAGAAGTCTACTAATTCATTAAGTTCATCTATTGACTCAGCCTGGGTATTAGCCTGCTCAGAAATTTTCATAATTGCACTTGTTGTTTCGTTCACTGCCATTTCTTGTTCGTTTGTCGCATTATGAATATTAGCCGCATTTCTATTTAATTCAGTTAGGGATTGAATCATACCTAGTTTGTTTCTTTCAAAATTTTTCATTGCTTCATTGCAAATCAAAACAAATTTTTCAATTTCGGAATAACTATTGAAGATTAAGTCAAATGCTTTCACTACATCTTCCACCGATTTACTACCAACCGTAACATCTTCTAATGATTTTTGCACATTTTCTGTAATTTCTTTCGTATGTAGCGTAGATTTCTGAGCGAGCTTTCCGACTTCTTCAGCCACTACAGAGAAGCCCTTTCCTGTTTCTCCAGCTCTTGCTGCTTCGATTGCTGCATTGAGTGCGAGTAGGTTTGTTTGATAGGCTATCTCACGCATAACGTTTACAACTTTTGAAATTCCAACTGAAGACTCGCGCATATTATTCATGGATAATCCTGTTTTACCGATGACAGTGCGTCCGTTTTTGATAATTGAATTTAATTTTTCATTTAGAGATCGCAATGATTGCAGTGCGCTCTTTAATTGTCCAAAGTATGTTTCGTTTTCATCGACTAGCTTGATTGTATTTTTGGATAGGCTATTTTGATCTTCTGTTGCCGCGCTAATATTTCTAGAAGCAGCCGAGATTTGTTCCATCGAAGAAGAAGTTTCTTCAGAGCTGGAAGCTTGCGTCATAATGGAAGTTTGAACATCGCCTATCGTATTTTTAACTTTCTCTTTCAATGCCCCTAGTTTGATCACGGAAGTTTTTAAATTTTCTACTATCTTGCTGTTTTTATCAAGAGACAACCTTAAAATTCCTTCCTTCTCATGCGCATTTAAAATTGCAGTCTTGCTCAAATCAGTTAATAAGTAACTTATGAAAATGGAAACCATTAGAAATAAATCAATATTAAAAGGATCGGGTAATGGATAATGGTTTAAATTAAAGCCACCTTCACGGGCTATAAATTGAACTCCTAAGTTTGCGGCGAGAATTTGTATAAAAACTTCCTGTAAAAAAACTAGACTTCCTGTGAATAAAGCAAATTTGCCGTTATAGCGCAGTGGTATCATTGCCACATAAAGATAACAGGCTGAAAAAAGGACTTTTTCCTTTAGAACATAGTCGCCACCATTTTCTAGAATTAAAGCTTGCATTGCTCGAATAGAAAAAATAATGAACACATCTAGGAATGAATTTATGTAGATGATCCGAATATCAAACTCATTCTTACTTATCTTGCTTCTAGAATAAAGTGTATATAACAGTATACTGATTGTTCCCAAGGTGTATGCTAGGGTTAATGTCGAGTTTGCTACACTAAGAGATGTGACAGTAGCTATTGCGTATAAAACAACAAGTCCTAATCGAATTCGATTCACGATAATTTCACCACGCACTATGGGTAAATCTGTAGACACTGAGTTCATAAAAACCTTCTTTATTCCTCTATCGGATAATTCCCAATAATTTTGAACTTAAACAGTTCTCTCTTATATTTGTAGATAAAAAAAGCCCTTTTGAAAACGTATCCTTAGAAAACTATGAAAAATTCCTTTTACCCTGAATTTCATTCTACAACGATTCTATGTGTTCGACGAGATGGCAAAGTTGCACTGGCTGGTGACGGACAGGTTTCAATGGGTCAAACCATTATGAAGCACACTGCAAAGAAAGTTCGGCGCATGTTCCATGACAGAATCATCACTGGATTTGCTGGCTCAGCGGCTGATGCTTTTACTCTATTCGAGTTATTTGAAAAAAAAGTAGTCGCTTACAATGGAAGTCTTTCTCGCAGCGTAGTGGAATTAGCCCGTGAATGGAGAACAGACCGAATGCTTCGAAAGCTAGAGGCACTTCTGATTGTTGCAGATAAAGACGAATCTTATTTAGTCTCAGGAACAGGAGATGTAATTTCGCCTGACGAAGACATACTTGCTATCGGCTCTGGCGGAAACTATGCATTTGCCGCAGCGACTGCGCTATATAAAAATACTACGATGAGTGCCAAAGACATTGTCCTTGAGTCTATGAAAATTACCGCAGGCATTTGCATTTATACAAATAATAATATTACTTTAGAAGAAATCATATGAGTGAAATGACAAAACCAGTTATAACTTATGAAGGCGAGACATTCGAAATGTCTCCCAGAGAAATTGTGCAAAGTTTAGATGAGCATATCATCGGACAAAAGAATGCAAAGAAAGCCGTTGCTATCGCGCTTCGTAATCGTATGAGAAGACGAAAGCTTGATACTTCGATGAGAGAAGAAATCTATCCCAAAAATATTATCATGATCGGACCTACTGGTGTGGGGAAAACAGAGATTGCCCGCAGACTTTCAAAGCTCTATGGCGCTCCTTTCATTAAAGTAGAAGCAACAAAATACACTGAGATTGGATACGTTGGGCGCGATGTGGAATCAATGGTTCGGGACCTTGCCAATATTTCACTTAACATGGTAAAGACTGAACTCAGAGGAAAGCTTGTAGATCATGCAAGAATGAATGCAGAAGAAGTCATACTCGATATATTGATTCCGGATAATGCCAAACAATCTTCTATGGGTTATATGTCAGAGGTTAATCCCGATGATCCGGGAGAGCAAGAAAGAAGAGAAAGGTATCTCGAAACAAGAGAGATGATGCGCAAAAAACTAAAGGCAGGCAAGTTAAACGAGCAAGAAATTGAACTCGACATTTCACAGAATCCTGCCGGTGGAATGCCTATGATGCAAGTTTTTGGAGCGGCTAATTTGGAAGAAATGGATAACCAGATCCAAAATCTGCTTGGAGATTTGGTTTCCAAAAAAAATAAAAAACGTAAAGTTCCCATTAAAGAAGCGATTGAAATTTTAGCAGACATTGAAGCAGATAAACTTTTAGACCAAGAGAAACTACAAAAAGAAGCTGCAAGACGAGTGGAGGAAATGGGCATTATCTTTATTGATGAGATCGATAAAATTGCAGGTAAGGAAAGTAGGGGCGGTGGAGCTGATGTTTCGCGCGAGGGTGTGCAAAGAGATTTACTTCCGATCGTTGAAGGGGCTACAGTCAACACTAAGATTGGACCGATCAAAACAGATCATATTCTATTTATCGCAGCAGGTGCTTTTCATATGTCAAAGCCCTCTGATTTAATTCCTGAATTGCAAGGAAGGTTTCCAATTCGAGTCGAATTAGATAAATTGTCTATGGATGATTTTGTAAAAATTTTAACTGCTCCGAAGTCTTCTCTTACTAAACAATACCAAGCGCTACTTTCTACGGAAGGAATTTCTCTTGAATTCAAAGAAGATGCAATCAAAGAGATTGCGCTTATTGCATTTGAAGTGAATGAAAAAAATGAAAACATCGGGGCTCGTAGACTCAATACAATTTTAGAGCGTCTCTTAGAAGATATTAGTTTTGAAGGTCCTGAACTTGTTGAAAAGAATCAAGTTATAGATGCCAATTTTGTTCGAAACAAATTAAACGAGATTGTGGAAAATCGAGATTTGTCGAAGTATATACTTTAATATGGCAAAAGGAATTTTTACTGATTTAACAGAGGACGAAGTCGCTTACCTTTATACACTTCTCAAGGAAGAAGTAACTAACTATGATTGTGGGTCTTTGTGTAAAGATGATAATGGTGGTGTTCCATTTTGTTGCGTGACTGAAAATGCAGTTCCGCTTCTTTATAAAAAAGAATTTGAACTTCTCAAGTCAAGATCCGATCTATGGAAAGTCTGGAATCCAACTGATCCGAAAGAAAGAAAACTTCTAGAAGAGCATGACGATGAAAACACAGTCTTTTGTAAATGCAAAGGTGTTCAGTTTTGTGAGCGGGAAAATCGTTCTGTAAGTTGTCGAACATTTCCATTAGAGCCTTACATCGACAAACGCGGAGTATTCGTAGGACTTGTCTTTATGAAAGAATTTTCGAATGGTTGTCCTTTGACAAAGCGAAGCAAAGACATTCGACAAGAATTTGTAGACAATCATTTTATATTTTGGGAGAAGCTAATGCTGCGTAGACCCATAGAATTTGAAACCTACACAAAATCTTCTCGGTCTTATAGAAACTCTCGAGCTAAAACAAAAAAAGACTTTCCAATTTTATTTCCGTCTCACTTAAAAGGAAAAGACTATCTTAAACAATATTTATAAGGCTAATCGATATTATTCGAAGTAAAATATGGCAAAATTCATAGACGAAGTAATCATACAATTAAAAGCAGGTGATGGTGGACCGGGTGCTATTTCTTTTCGGCACGAAAAATTTGCCGAATTTGGTGGACCTGATGGGGGTGATGGAGGAAAGGGTGGGGACTTATATCTAATATCTGACCTCGCTGTTCAAACATTAGACAAATACATTCCACTCAAAGTTTATAAATCAAATTCAGGTGTGCATGGAGGAGCTAGAAATTCTTCTGGAGCAAATGGAGAAGATATCTATCTAAAAGTTCCGGTCGGCACACAGGTGATTGATGAGGCTACTGATGAAGTCTTGCATGACTTCACGAAAGAAAATGTTTCCTACTGTGTTGTAAAAGGCGGACGAGGCGGGAAAGGAAATGCATTCTTTAAATCATCCACTCATCAAACGCCTAGGTTTGCTCAGCCCGGGGAAGAAGGGGAAATACGCAAAATCCGTCTTAGCCTCAAGCTTCTCGCAGATATAGGTATTGTTGGCTTGCCGAATGCTGGAAAATCAACCTTACTCAGCAAGATCACTCATGCTCATCCAAAAATTGCAGGCTATGCTTTTACTACTTTGATCCCTAACCTGGGAGTAGTGACTAGAGAAGACGAAAGACGTTATACCATAGCGGATATTCCTGGAATCATTGAAGGTGCAAGTAAAGGTCATGGACTAGGACTATCATTTTTAAAACACATTGAGCGGGTAAAGGGAATTATCTACATGTTCGATGGAGCGAGTGTAGACATTGAGGCAGAATATAAAATGCTCCAGAACGAACTTAAGAGCTATAATAAAGCTCTTATAAAAAAACCTTGCATCATTGTATTAAACAAGATTGATGTTTGGAGTGATGAAAAGTTTACAAAGGAATTAGTAAAACGCTATTCTAAATTAGGAGAAGTCATTCCTATTTCCGCACAGGAGGAAATAAATCTAGATAAATTATTAGATGTAATCGATAATTCTTTGATAAACAGATTAAATACAAAACCGAAAAAACCGAGGGTAAAAAAGAAATAAGCACCTATGAAGAGAAGTTTTCTTAATTCCTATATAAAAAATGCTAAGCGGATTGTGGTTAAAGTTGGATCGGCTCGTGTGTCTGGAGAAGAGAGAGCAATGAATGACTTTCTTTTTAGCCTTGCAGGAGATATTCGGCAATTGTTCGATGAAAAAAAAGAAGTCATCCTTGTTTCGAGTGGGGCAGTTGCGCAGGGTAAGAAGATAATGACAGACTATTCAGGGAGAACCTTTGATAAAAAGACTATCATAGAAAGACAGGCTCTTGCAGCAATTGGGCAAAGTCACCTTATGAGTCTATATGAAAGTTTTTTTTCAAGAGTCAATGTTCCGATTTCGCAAATTCTTTTTGGGATGCTTGATGTAAAAGAAAAAGTGGGAGCGGATAATTTGCGTAATACCTTTAATAAACTTTTAAGCTGGAAAATATTACCAATTGTAAACGAAAACGATTCGATTGCAACAGAAGAATTAAAATTAGGGGATAATGATATTTTGTCTGCTCTCGTAACACTTCTCATAGAAGCTGATTTACTGATTATTTTAACAGGGGTAAATGGATTTAATCGAGGAGGAAAAGATGTTTCCTTTTTGTCTGATGTAACTGAAAAAGACTTGTCTTTTGCTAAAGGTCCTGACGGTCCCGGAACCGGAGGAATGAACACTAAATTAAAAGCCGGTAAACTCTTATTAAGCGCTAATATTCCAACTGTAATTATAAATGGTCGAGAGAAACACTGCATTCTAGACTTGATTGAAAATAATAAATCAGGAACACTAATTGCTAATGAAAAAAAACCAACAAGGCTGAAGATTGAGGAAATACAGAAATTGTTCTAGCATTTATATCGTCATTCCCGAATTCTTTTGTCGAGAATCTCAAGTTTTACAGATCCCCGACTGAAAATTTCGGGGATGACAGATTAACTCATATCTGCATTACATTCAGGACATTTTTTTTCAGTAACGGGAACTTTTGCCAGGCAATCTTTGCAGATTTTATAAAATTCCTGCGTTAAATTCATTCCGCAGGCTTTGCATTTTTTTGAATCAATTGGGTTGATTGTTCCGCAATGGGAACAAGTTCCTGCCTTCAGAAACGGACTTTGTGTTGCTAAATAATCTAATTTTTTTTTGATAATTCCAACCATGAAATAGGAAAACGTAACACTGATTGCGAGTGGTAGAATACTATTAGAAATGTAAAATTGAAAAAAGTCGTATAACGCGTGTAAACCGGCAGCAAGTAAAACGGCGGGTCGCATCGCATCAATATAATTTCTTCCGTTTAAAAATTTTACTTCAGCAATTTTGTATCCCCAGATTGCAGCTAATCCTATATGAAGCGGCATCGCGGTAACAGAGCGTAGCAATAGATTTAAAAGTCCATTTTCTTGCGTGTATTGCAAATTTTCAAAAACAGAAAATCCAAGTCCAACAGCGGTTGCATAGATCACTGCGTCAATTGGCTCATCCAAATCTTTTAAATTTCGAATGAGTAAGACTGTTACAATGGCTTTCACAATTTCTTCATTGAAGCCAACGAAAGTTGAAATGATAAAACTATTTGCAAAACTCAATGCATCAGAACCAATTGGAATTCCAGAAATAGAGGAAAACGCACTGTTAATCGCACCGGCAACAAATGTGCTAATGAGTCCTCCAAAGAAAATCACTTTTAATACAACAAAAATTGGCTCCGGTTCAACTCTATCGTATTGGTATAAAAAGCGAAGCCAGATACCACCACTGACAAGAACCGAAAGAACTATAATAAGATAATCCATTTTGATTCACATTGAGTTATTTTTCAAAAATGTCAAGCTGCAAAATAATTAGAGTTATGATTCTTAAGAGAAATTTACTAATAATTCTTTGATAACTTTTCCAGATAAAGGCTTTGACACAAAGGCTTTTACAAGGGGACTATCAATCGATTTATTTTTATCAGTCAAGTCAATCGATGAGGAAATCATGTAGATAGTCATAAATTTAATTAGAATTTCATTGTGATCTTTTAATTCATCGAGAACATCCCATCCACTCATTTCTGGCATGTTGATATCTAAAAAGACTAGAGCAGGCATAGGGTCTGGAATAAAATATTTTCTTATGAAATCTATAGCAATATATGGGTCAGAGAAAGACTTCACTAGCGAATCTTTTGTATTGGCTCGGAAAATAGACTCATTGATAAAGTTATTAATTTCATCATCGTCTATTTGAATAATAATAGCTGGCTCAGTCATTTCCATTCTACGGGCAAATCGATAGTAAACGTTGTTCCACGCTGTAATTCACTTTCTACTTTTATTGTTCCACCTAAAAGTTCCACTTGCGTTTTGGTCATATAGAGTCCAACTCCCTTCCCTTCAATATCAAGATGGAATCTCTTATACAATCCAAAAATCTTATCCGCATATTTTTTTAAATCAATACCTCTTCCATTGTCTTTAAAAATTAATTGAAATCGATTCTCTAATTTCTTTGATGTAATAGATATAATAGGTGGGATGCCTGACCTTGCATACTGAATGCTATTTGTGATCATATTGACAAATATGCTATACATGTAACCTTTTAGCGTTAACACTTCATCAAGTTCAGAAAAATCTATTTCGATATTTGCTTTCGAATCTTGAATTAAATTTTCAATACTAGTAATTACTGAATCAACGAGGGAAGAGAATCTTACCATTTGCTTTTCTTCTCTAATCTGTTTTCTGATTTGAAGAATATCACTTAAATCAGTAATCACTGTATCTAAGTTTTGTGATGCTTTGTATAGATTGTTTACAATTAGTTTTGTCGTTTCATTTTCAATTTGTGTATCTTTAAGCAAATTGGAAAGACCGAGTATGTTTGCTAGAGGCGCTCTCAAATTATGCGATACGATGTAAGAAAATTGTTCAAGGTCTTTATTTCTCTGAGCAAGACTAGATAATAGCCGTTCCCGTTCGATTTCTCTTTGCTTTCTTTCTGTAATCTCGGAGCATACAGCCATAAACCCTTGGTCATTTCCAGAAGGGTCTTTGAGCGGAAAAATGGAAGTATCCAACCAAAATAATCTTCCTGATTTGGATTGATTTAAAATCTCGCCTCTCCAGATGTTTCCCTTCTTAACGCCAGCCCAGAGTGTTTCCAACAAATCTACTGAATTATAGTTAGGGTTGAGTAGATTATAATGATTATCCGCTATTTCTTCTTTAGAATATTCACTCATCTTAGTGAAATTATCATTGGCTTCGATTATAATTCCTTTCTGGTTAGTTAAAATGACAATATTACTAAAATATAGAGCGTTCTTTAATCTCTCTTGAATATTTATCATTTGGCTGCGCTCGGATAAATCTCTTACGATTGTGCAAATTCTATCTTGGCCATTTGCAAGTTTAAAAGTGCTTGAATAGATTTCCGTCGGAAAAATTTCACCATTTTTTCGAATAGATTTGAATTGTCCCTGAAAGCTTCCTTTCTTGCTTATAATATCTAGGCTTACATCCATTTCTTCTTCATCGTCTAATGCAAATAAGCCTCTCAATGAAATGCTTTGTAATTCAGTTTCTGTGTATCCGAAGATATCTGTTGCAGCAAAATTAGTTTTTAATATCTCGCCACTTGGGTAAGTTATAATAATTGCATCTTTAATATTCTCGTATACTGATCTAAATAAGTCTTCGCTTTCTTTTAATTTAAGTCCTGATTCTTTTATGGAAGTTATATTTTGAAAAGTTCCAAATAGTTTTATTACTTTATCGTATACAGAAATAGGCTTACACGTTGCGCGAATCCAAAGAGACTTATCAGTATTTACCTTCGATAATAATTCTAAATCAAATGCTTCTCCCATATTGAGTGTCTTTGCCATAGAATTTTGAAATATAACCTTTGCTTCATCCGCAAAAAGTTTACTCATACTTTCTAAAGAAAGGCGAAAGGTGTTGTCTAATCCAAAGACTTTAAAAGTTTCCTCAGTCCAAGAAAGCTCTTTTGTAATGGCATCAAATTGCCATCCACCAACACTAGCTGATTCCTGCGTTTCCTCTAAAAGATTTTTGTATTTTTTATTCTCAGTAATATCTCTAACAGATGTGATTTTATAGCGTGTTCCATCTGTTTGGATTAATAAAGATGCTGACGCAAAAATATCAATAAGTGAGCCATCTTTTCTTTGCACCGTCCATTCAGTGGCTAACTCTTCGTTACCCTCAATAAATCTATCATGATGCTCTTTAAGTTCTTGTTTATAGTCAGCCGGAACGACTTTTGTGAAATGAAATCCAATCAATTCGTCCCTGGTATATCCATATAAGTCGCAATAGCCTTGATTTACATTTACGAAATGACCATCCTTATCCGTTATAGAAATTCCAATCGAATTTGTTTCGAACACTGAGGCTAACAGGCGCTCTGATGTATTTAATTCGCTTTGTAAATTTCTAAGGTTTGTAATATCCAAGAAGGAAACAGAAACATTCTCAATAGAATTTCCCTCTATAATTGCTGGTGTCAGGTTATAAATATAGCTAGAGACTGATTGATTAGCCATAAGAATTTTTTGTTCACCAGTTCTAGGATTTCCACGCAAAGCCTCTGAAAAGCTTTCTCTAAAACTTTCCAAGTTCTCGGTTGAAATATAATCTAATATTGAATCTCCAGAGCGCAAAGATTTTCCGAAAAGCTGCTTAGAAGTTTCGTTTGCTTTTTCATTATAAGTGATCACTCGATAAGTTTTATCAACTAGGAAAAAAGATTGTAATGTGTTATCAAGAAGAGCCTTTTCATTTGCCTTTGCATTGATTAAAAGTCTATCTTTCTCTTCTAATTCTTCATTGACTGCCTTTAGCTCAGAATACGCAATTTGAATTTCCTCATTCGTCGATTGCAATTCTTCATTAGAAGTTTCTAATTCTTCATTTGATGATTGCAATTCCTCGTTTGTAGATTGCATTTCCTCATTTAAAGATTGCAACTCTTCGTTGGAAGTTTCTAATTCTTCAATGTAAGTCTGCAAATGCTCTTTAGTGGCTTGTAATTCGTGTTCTAATTCGGTTATACGGGGATTTTCGTCCCGAATTGTTTCTGAAAGGGAAACAATTGGAGCAAAATCTTCCGGGTCTTGCTTTTCAAAGATAACTAAGAATAAATCCCTTGTGCTTTCCGAAAATAAAAGAGGTTTAATTTTAATTCTTACATAGTGTTGCGTTCCGTAAAAGGTAAATTTTAAAATTCCACTTCGCTGTTGGATTCTGTCTTTAATCGCTTTGGTTAAAATCGACCGAAGCTCAATTAGTAAATCTTTATGAACCAACTTGAAAATGTTTGCATTCATGGCTCCTTCCGAGAGCCCAATGTAAAGACCTGCATCGCCTGAAATTTCTTGTATATCAAGAGTATCATTGACCAGAAGATAGGGATATTCAAATGTATTGAAAATCGTTTCTTTTATGATTTCGGGTAACGTTTGCTCCATTTTCGGTTTCGGAGTAGCAGGATTCGAAAATATTTTAGTGGAGGGTCTATAGGTAGAAAATTGGACGGAGTGTAATTTGCCGCCACGCTTTCGATGAAAAATTTTCGATTTTCCATCTTCAGTTGTAAATAAATCAGTGAATTGTCCCACTGTTTCTGACTTACCCAGAAATAAATAGCCATTAGGCTTAAGTGCATAGTGGAAAAGTGGTATTATCTGCTTTTGTAAGTGGGAACCAAAATATATCAGTAAGTTTCGACAACAAATTAAATCCAGTTTGAGAAACGGTGGATTACTAGTAAGGTCATGCTTCGAAAATAATACTAGCGATCTGACTGATTTTGAAAGCTCAAACTGATTTCCTTTCTTTGAAAAGAATTGATTGACTAAATCTTGAGGCATATCCTTAAGAGACTCCGCCGAATAAATTCCTTTGCGGGCAATCGAAATTGCCTTCTCATCTATGTCCGTTGCAAAAATTTGCACATTATAATTTGCAATTTTTTCCTTTAAGTTTTTACATAACAAAATTGCGAGAGAATAGGCTTCTTCACCAGTTGCACATCCAGGTGCCCAAATACGAATTGGTTCGCCTTCTGGTTTAGAATTTAAAATTTTTAGAATTACTTTTTCGAATTCAACAAAGGCTAGTGTATCACGAAAGAAACATGTAACCCCTATTAAGATCATATTGAATAATGAGTCTAATTCCTGCGGATTACGCTCAACATATTCCAAGTATTCTTCAATTGAATTAATTTTTAAAGACGATAATCTCTTCTGTAATCGACGTCCTATGGTTGCTGGCTTATAATTAGAAAAGTCGGTTCCCGTTCTTCGTGAAAGAAGCTTGAATATTGATTCCAGACTGTCTGCATCGTTCTCGATTGGACCTAGTTGAAGGTTACGCGGATAAGATTCGTTTTCTGCAATTTCAAATAACTCTTCTCCAATTTTATCCGGAGCTAAGACCATATCAACAAGTCCGGTTTCTATAGAAGCTAGCGGCATACCATTGTATTTCGCTGTTTGAGGCTCTTGAACAATCACCAAGCCTCCTGTCGATTTAATATGCCTTACTCCAACAGCTCCATCACTACCTGTGCCGGAGAGGATAATACCAATTACATTTTCTTTAAAATCTTCCGCTAGGGACTGAAATAAAACGTCTACAGATGGTTTTGGTCCGATTCCGCCTTTGGGTTTTTGGAGCCAGAGCTTTCCACCACTCACGCTGATCTCATTGTCCGGTGGAGTTATATAGACGTTATTTGGTTCTATTGTATCACCGTTTCTAGCTTCGCTAACTAATAATTTAGTTTCACGACTTAAGAGCTGGACTAGCATACTTTTATGTGTCGGACTTAAGTGCTGGGCAACAATGAATGCAACATTGCGAAGGCTATGCGGGAGATGAGATAGTAAGTCCTGTAATGCTTCCAGTCCACCCGCTGAAGATCCTATGCCGGCAATATAAAATATATTCTTAGATTTATCTGTCATTTTACATTTGATAAAAAATATTTCTGAGTAGGTTATTTTTAAAAAACTCTTATTTTCTATTGTAAGATTGTATTAAAAGAAACGGTAGATTTTGAAAAGTAAAATTCGAGTTCAAAAAAATTAATTTTTTAATAAAGCAAAAACAATCTAATAACTGGCGGAAATGATTAGTGTGCCTAGTCAAAATTAACCGATATTAAACACTATTCAATAGTTTTGTGTTCTGGTTGAGAATGCCTTTCGAGCGCATTTTCAATTAACCAATCAAATACATCATCCATCGGATAACCTGCATAAGCCGCTTGCTGTGGAATCAAACTTGTTTCAGTCATACCCGGCAAAGTATTTGTTTCCAAAACATAGGAATGCACATCTTGAATAATGAAATCAGTGCGCGAATAACCCTTGCATCCTAGGATCTTATGAGCAAGTAAGGCAGACTCTTGGATATTAGATGTTAGTTCATTCGAAATCCGTGCGGGAGTAATTTCATGCGATTTGCCTACAGAATATTTTGCCTCATAGTCAAAAAAATCATTCGATGGGACTATCTCCGTAGGGTGCAAAGAGACGGCTTCAAAAGAATGCCCCGATTTTTTTTCTATAACTCCGCAGGAGACTTCAACTCCTGAAATATTTTCTTGAATAAGGACAGATTCTTCCTGATAAAATAATTCTTTAAGCTTACTTGCTACTTCTAATATATTATTTGCTTTACCTACACCGACACTTGAACCACCCATAGTAGGCTTAATGAAAACCGGAAAATTCAATCGGAAATTTTTAAGAAATCCTTCTCCAGAAAGATAAAAATCTTTTCGCATAACGTTTATAAAATTTGCTACTTTAAGTCCTGCCGAAAGAAAAAGATAATTTGCTCTTTCCTTGTCCATTGCTAGTGCAGAGGCTAATACGCCGGAGCCGGTATATGCAATTGAGTTCATTTGTAAGAAAGCCTGTAAAACACCATTTTCCCCTTCACCACCATGTAGACCAATGAATACAAGATCACATTCAAGATTGGATAGAGAAATTCCACTTGCGCTTAATATCTCATTTTGATTCATAAATTGTTTTTTAAATTCTTCGCTTACTTCTTCGTGAGGAAAATTTTTTATAATAGTTTTTATGTCTGGAAGAATTGCGTTACGGCTATTTGGAATTATCCAATTCCCCTTTTTGTCAATAAGAACAGGAGTTACCTCATATTTTTCTCTATCTAAAGTTGCATAGATGAAGCTTGAACTCTTAAGGGAAATTTCATGCTCGGTAGATTTTCCACCGATAAGAAGCGCTACTTTAATCATAATTATTTTCCTGCGATAGATTTTTTTTGATAGATAGTGTGTCCTAAGAATTTAAAATTCTCTGAGATTCCAAACATAGTTTCGGAGTGACCAATGATTAGAATTCCATCATCCACTAGAATTCGTTCCATATGACTAAAAATTCTTTGTTGAGTAGGTTTATCAAAGTAGATAATAACATTTCTGCAGAAGATAATATCAATTTTCTCCTGAATAGGGTAAGGCTCTTCCAACAAATTAATTTTTTTAAAAATTAAAAGATCTTTTAGGACAGGTTTTGCAGTGAATTCTTTTTCTCGTTCAGTCTGCTTAGAAGTAAAGTATTTAATTTTGTATTCTTGCTTTACCGGTGTCATTCTTTCTTCTCGATATGTTCCTCTTTGCGCAGTCTCAAGAACGTTAGTGTCTATATCTGATGCATATATCTTGATATCCCAACCAGGCTTACCAATAAAGTATTCGCACACTGTCATTGCTAAGGTGTAAGGTTCTTCGCCAGTAGAAGACGCGGATGACCAGATACGAATTTTTTTTCTGCCAGTCAGCTTTGCTTTTTCTTCTAATTGAGGGAATGCCGTTGTCTTTAAGTATTCAAAGTGATGGTTCTCACGAAAGAAATCGGTTTTATTTGTAGTGATTCGATTTATAATTTCAGGAATCTCTGTATTTAAAAAAATTTTGTCATTTCTAAGTTTTGTTACGTATTCAGCAAAAGTAGAAATTTGATTCTGTCTGAGGCGAATATTAAGCCTCGATTGTAACATGATTTTTTTATGAGGTGCAAGAGAAATCCCTGTTTTTTCGTATATAATGTCTTTTAGAAAATTAAACTCTCGGTCTTCGATATTGATGATGGAACTAAAAAAGTCAGTCACATTGAGCCTCTTCATCTGCCCTGGGAGGGAATCGAACCCCCACTCACAGTTCCGAAGACTGTTGTTCTATCCGTTGAACTACCGGGGCAGTGAAATTTCAGTGAAATTGAAACTAGGATTTAAGGCAACAAATTAATGTTCAAATATCAAACCTTTACTTTTTTCCAACTACCTTTCGTAAAAAGCCAAAGAGTAAAGATTCCCACTGAAGTTTCAGAAATAAAGACTCCCCAAAATACGCCAGTGTGCTGAAAAGAATTGATGACTGCCAAATAATATGAAAGAGGAATTTGAATGCACCAGAAAAAAAATACATTGATTAGAGTAGGTGTTCTTGTATCTCCAGCACCATTAAACGCTTGGACAGATACCATCCACCATCCATAGATTAAATACGAATAAGATAGAATTTGTAGCCATTCAGAGCCTATTGCAATGACTCGCAAGTCATCTGTAAAGATTTTCATAAGGGATTGATTGAATACGAAGTAGGCTATGGAGACAAGCATTAAAAATCCCATATTATAAAACCCAATTTTCCAGACTGTTGATTCTGCCCGTTCTGGATTTCCTGCTCCTAGGTTTTGTCCAACAAGAGTAGCGGCTGCGTTTGATAAGCCCCAAGCGGGCATGAGGGTAAACATCATTATCCGCAAGGCTATCGTTGCTCCGGCTACTGCCTCACTGCTGATATTTGAAAGTATTCGCATCAGAAATATCCAGGATGTCATACCAACAAGCATTTGTCCAATTCCACCTAGCGAAGTTTGTATTAATTGCGTTACTATCGATGTATTCCAAGATAGTTCTGACAGTTTTACCTTTATATGTCTTCCTGCATTAAATAGTGTCCACAATTGAATAAGAACACCAATTCCTCTACCGATATTGGTAGCAATAGCTGCTCCTTCAATTCCTAAAGAAGGCATAGGTCCCAACCCAAAGATTAATATTGGGTCTAATCCTATGTTAACCGCATTTGCAACAAAAAGTACGCGCATTGCAATTGCCGCATCACCAGCTCCTCTAAATATTGCATTTATTACAAAGAGTAGAACAATGATTCCATTTCCACCAAGCATCCATTGCGTATAACGGTAACCATGTTCGATACTCCAAGGATCGGCACCCATTAGTCTGAGTAAGTCTTTGGAGAAAAAAATTCCGGTTATGGAAAATGGAATGGAAACTAGAATTGCTAAAAAAATTGATTGAATTGCAGATTTGCTTGCTTCTTCAGAATTTTTCTCACCAATTCTACGTGCAATAATTGCGGTTACGGCAGTAGCAAGACCCATTGCCATGGAGTAAAGTAAAAATAAAAATGTCTCACTGATTCCGACTGTGGCAATAGCGGATGCTCCTAATTTGCCTACAAAATAAATATCTGCTACAGCAAACGTTGATTCCATAACTAGTTCTAAAATCATCGGAACGGCTAAAAGAAAAATAGCACGCTTCATGTCGATAGTTGTATAGTCCGCTTCTGTTCCGCGGATAGCGTCTTTTAAATCCTGCCACACGGATCTTTTTATCATAGTATTTTTTTTCCTTAATTGGCTATTATTCACTAAGCACAAAAAGTGCTAACTTTGCAAATAAATTTGGTTTAGTTTCAATTCGGTTTTTGTCACTGAAAAAAGCATGGTCTTCAATTTTAAATTTTTGAACGGCGCAAAATTCTTCAAAGTCAGTGATTGATAAAAAATGTAAATTAGGAGTGTTATACCAACGATAGGGTAGATTGTCGGATACTGGTGTTATGCCTTTAAATAAAATTTGAAGTCTATTTTTCCAATGTGCAAAGTTCGGAAATACAACGATTACTTTTTTCCCAATTCTAAGTGAATCTTTAATGATATTACCTGGATTATGCGTTTCTTGAATTGTTTGATTTAGTATCACATAGTCAAAACTTTTTTTGATATGATGCTTTAATCCTTCATCTAAATCACCGTGGTGTACAATGACTCCACGCTCAATGCATTTGTAAATACAGTCTTCATTTTTTTCAATGCCTTGACCGCGAACTCCTTTTTTTTTCAGTAAATAAAGAAGATCGCCATCGCCACACCCAAGGTCTAACACGCGGAAGCCGGTAGGAATTAAATCCAGTATGTATTGAAAGTCAGGTCGTAAAATAGGTATAGTCATAGAATTAGATTTCATAGAAGATTGAAAAATTTTGAGCAAACTCTAAAAAATGATGAATGAGATGATGTTGTTCTGGATTTGGAACTAAAAAGGAATCATGTCCTTTGGAAAAATTTACTTCACAATAAGTCACTGAAATTGCATTTACTTCCAGAGATTTAACAATTTCTCGACTTTGGTAAGGAGGGTATAACCAATCGGAGCTAAAAGCAATGATTAAAAAATTTGCCTTTGCTCGCGACAAATTAAGAGTTAACTCTTCTCCGCGTCCAAGACTAAAATGATCGAGTGCCTTCGTAACATAGATATAAGAATTTGCATCGAACCGATCTACAAATGTCTCCCCTTGGTAAATTAAATAACTTCCGACTGCGAAATCTGTGTTCTTTATATTTCCGCGCGGCGGTTTGCGACCAAATTTCTCACGCATTAAATCATCTGAAAGGTAAGTAACATGACCAACCATTCGAGCAAGTGCCAATCCTTTTTTGGGCGGATTATCACCGTATTCCCCATCATTCCAATTTGGATCGGATAGAATTGCTTGCCTTCCCACTTCGTTAAATGCAATTTGTTGAGCGCTATGCTCAGAGGTAGAGGCTAGAATGATACAATTTTTTACAACATCGGGATAACTAACACTCCACTGCAATGCCTGCATTCCGCCCATTGAACCACCAGCTACGCAGAATAATTCGCTAATTCCAAAAGAATTTAATAGTAGTCTCTGTGCATTGACCATATCCAAAATGGATACAAAAGGGAACGTTGAACCATAAGGCTTGTTAGTTTTGGGGTTAATGCTCGTTGGACCAGAGCTTCCATTGCAGCCCCCAATGACGTTAGTGGAAATAACAAAGTATTTATTAGTGTCAAACGCTTTGCCGGGACCAATGTATTCATCCCACCATCCTGTTTTTTCCGTGCCTTCATGAAATCCAGCAGCGTGAGCATTGCCTGAAAGTGCATGGCAAACTAAAATAGCATTTGTTCTACTTGGGTTCAGAATTCCGTAAGTTTCGTAAGCAATCTCAAGAGGGCTAATGATGGCTCCATTCTCTAGAGTCAAATCAGGCAACTTTGCAATTTCTGTGCGAACAATTCCAACGGAATTCTTGTTAAACATAGATTACACTTTTTTTAAAGCTTCTTCTAAGTCGACGATTAAATCATCAATATGCTCTAGACCAACAGAGAGTCGGATAAAATCAGGAGTAACCCCCGCTGACTTTTGTTCTTCCTCTGTTAATTGTTGGTGTGTTGTTGATGCAGGGTGAATCGCAAGTGATTTTGCATCTCCTACGTTTGCAAGAAGAGAAAAAATTTCTAAACTGTCTATAAATTTCTTTGCTTCTGTAACACCACCTTTAACACCGAATCCAATGATTGCACCGAAAAGATTTTTCTTGTGATATTTTTTTGCTAGAGAATAATTTTTATCAGATGAGAGTCCTGGATAATTTACCCAACTAACTTTTGGATGTTTGCTTAAAAATTCTGCTACTTTTAATGCGTTAGACGAATGACGCTCCATGCGAATTGGTAAAGTTTCCACACCCTGTAAAATTTGCCAAGCATTGAAAGGAGAAATCGCAGGACCTAAATCTCGGAGACCTTGCACACGTGCTTTGATGATGTAAGCAATATTAGCCCCACCAAATGGTTCAAATTTTCCAAATACATCCCAATATTTTAATCCGTGATAACTTGGATCTGGCTCTGTAAAGTTTTTAAATTTTCCATTTCCATAATTAAATTTTCCTGCATCAATAATGATACCGCCGAGAGAAGTTCCATGTCCGCCCAGAAATTTTGTAAGGGAATGAACAACAATATCTGCACCATGCTCTATTGGATTTACCAAATAAGGAGAAGGGAGTGTGTTATCTACTATAAACGGAACTCCGTTATCATGAGCAATTTTCGCAATTGCTTCTAAGTCGAGAGTATCGAGTTTCGGATTACCAAGAGTTTCCGCATACACAGCGCGAGTTTTATCGTTGAAATATTTTTTAAAATTATTTGGATCCGATGGATCTGCAAAATGAACCTTGATTCCCATTTTCGGAAAAGTGTAATGGAGTAGGTTGTATGTTCCACCGTATAGCGAAGAAGAAGCAATGATTTCTTGTCCTGCTTCGACAATATTTAATAAGGCAAGCGTCTCTGCTGATTGACCGGAAGCTGTGGCTAATGCCGCTATGCCGCCTTCGAGTTCCGCAACTCTTTTTTCGAGAACATCAGTCGTTGGTTCATTAGACGAGTGTAAATATTTCCAAATTCTTGGAGTCCGAAAAGTCGAGCCGCATGATCTGTATCATTGAATACGTAAGAAGTAGTCTGGTAGATCGGAACTGCTCTTGAGGTAGTTGCCGGATCTCCCTTGGTATAACCTGCGTGTAGCGCGATTGTTTCGGGTTTGAATTGTCTTGCCATAAAAAAACTCCTATTTTTAAAACATAGTTTAGTGAAATTAAATACAATAAAACGAACCCTTTTATTTTCGTCAAATAAATATTCTAATAAGTTGGAATCAAGCGTCGTTATATTGGAATTAATAAAGAATTCCACCGATAAGAGAGCAATTAATTCCTGGTAAATTCGAAAATTAGTATTGTTAAAAATCCTCTAGTTGACAGCATTGGGCTTGCTTCCAATGTCATTAGGATAAGAAAGAGAGAAGAAAGATTAACCACGAAGGGCGCGAAGAAAAGAAAAGTTTTAAGAAACTCCTTCGTGGTAAAAAAATTCTTAACTTAATGGTATTGAGATTGCTCCGGTAGGGTTTCATGAATAACAAAAGTAAACAACCATTACCCGCAACCACCCATTGCTGCTTTTTTCTTTTGTAGCTTAACTTTTTTTATGAACTCAATTTGATGAGAATTATTCCGTGAGATATTTCTGGTATCGAAGAATTAAATTCTAAGCCAACTGTCTTAAAAAATTCATAGTCTAATGACTCTTCTTCCCCTTCAGGCTTTTTTTCATAGCTATATCTTCTGGCAAAGGAAAATATTTTAGCCATTCATTTACTCCGCCTTCTAGAATATAAATGTTTAGCACTCCTTGCGCCTTCAGTAATTTCCAAGCTAAAGTAGAATCCTTTTCTTTATTAGATAAAACAACAATGACAGTATTTGAACCAATCTTGCTTAACTCGTCTGCAAATTTGGGCGATCTGACTGTTTGAAAATCTACTCTATCAGCATCTCTTAAATGAAATAAATTATAGTCACTTTCATTTCGAACATCCAGGACCTTTAGATACAATTGACGGTCATGCATTAATTCTCTTAACTCACCCGGATGAATGTATACCTCTCTTTTAAGTAAAAAGGGTTCATTTTTTGCAGAAACATATTGCCACTTCTTATCAGCGTCCGGTTGTCCAAGAAATGCAACTGCTAATGCAAAGAATAGCAAAATAGAGGCTGCGATCATATTCTTAGAATTCGTTGGAATTAGATTAATTTCTTTCCATGGAATATTTTGTCCAAAAACTTTTTCACCTATTTCAGCCCAGTAAAAAGCGATGATTGCCACAAGGATGACGGCTACTACCGTTACTCCAATACTAGTTCCAAAAAGATCGGATAATAGATAACGTTCTTTTACTCCAGACTCCCAAAATTCTTCAAAAAATCCAACGGTCTCTCCAAAAAATCCTACTCCGATTAGAACTCCAATTAGAAATAGTAGTCCATCTAATTTCAGTGTAGAAGTTGCGACAAGGGAAGTGCCCGGACAAAATCCACCGATTATAAAACCTACACCCATGATTAGCCCACCGATAATTCCCGGCATAAGATAAGTTGGATTTACCCATATTCCTTTAAAATCAATCAGTCCAAGCGAAGAACTCAAGAATATTAATACTAACGCAACAATGATTGCGGTAAACATTACCTTTAAAACTCTCATCTCTTTGAAATAGAACTGGGCAGCTAGTTTTCGAGAATCTCCAAAACCGGACATTTCTAAAACACCGCCAAATCCGATACCAATCAAGAAAAAAACAAAATATCCCCAATACTTTCCGAATAATGAAATAATATCAAATGGTCCCATAGTTTTCTCCTAATTCCAAACCTTTCTTACAAAATAGGCAATCGCATATCCACCAGCAAAGACCGCCAGCATAAATGCCCAACTTCCAACAGAAAGCACAGCACCACCACTCAATGCTTGCCCTGAAGTACAACCTCTAGCCATTCTTGCCCCATAACCCATAATGATTCCGCCAATAACTGCTAAAACCAATCTTTTCTGATTGGAGATTTGAGGACCTTTACGAATTTCCAATTTCACTCTTTTAAAAAAAAGACCTGATATTAGACCACCAACAAAAGTTCCGAATAACATAAATAGTCCACTATGATCTAATGGATTCAAATTCCCACCGCCCATATGAGCAAGGTAGGCAACTCTATCAACATGGTTACTTGCAAATACATCTAATATTGCTACTTGAATGCGATTGATTGCGCCTGACGCACCCAATCCATTTCCAGTTATATAATAAGCCAAAAAAAGTACAATACCAAGGAGTGTTCCGCCAAGGTAAGGGTTAATATAATTTTCTTCTCTTTGTTCCATAGTTTTCTCCAAGATTAACTTTTATTAGACTCCATTTTTTTTTACATCTTCATAGCCAATTACCATTGCCTTGATATTCGATGTCCATGTATGACCCGTTGTAGTAAGGTAAACATGCATACATAAAAAAGATAAGAACATCCAAGATCCTAATGTATGAATGGGGGCTAATACAGAAAGTCCACCGAGGAAATTTAGAATTCCAGGAAGTCTTTCTTCGCCCCAAATCAAAAGTCCAGTTATTACCTGAATGGGTAATAGTAAATTTAAAATTGCAAGATAGGTGATCTGTTGAAGTGGGTTGAGTTTTCTTTCTTTCGTTTTTCAAGCGGGTGGGATGCACCATTAAATATTCCATGCGTATAATATCGAATTTGCGCAATGCTATCATTCCAAAAACTTTTATAGGGCGGAAAATACTGTTTAATCTCAGAACTGGCAACATGATAGAAAAAGGATAGAAATGCATTTACAATTAAAATAAAAGCCAGGATATTATGAGCATAGACTGCAACAGTTAAACTTAAAAAAGGAATTGAATCTGGAAAGTGAATTTCAATTCCTGTGATAAGTAAAAAAATAATTCCAAGGGCAGATGTCCAATGCCAGAGTCTTTCATAAAATGAATACATATATACTTGTTTCATTTCTTCATGAGTAGATACTATTTCCCTTGCTTTTAAAATTCTATATCCGCTGTGCAAGATAATTCCCAAGACTGTAAGTCCGAATAGAAATAGACCTAAATAATCTATCCATTTTTGTTTTACGTATCCAAAAACATAGAATCCAGCATTCTCAATTTTAGCTTCTGCAAAAAATCTATCTTTATCTTGCTTAATGAAAAGAATATTTTCTGCCAATTTAGAATCCTCTGCTATTTTTGGGAGATTCCTACCTGGGAGATAGTCTCCAATAAATATATCTGTGGATAATTTAGATTCGCTGCTATGACAACTAGAACAGTCTTTGGTTACAGAGTCACCACGCAATATTCCATGCACTACAGGGAATACTCCAATTTCACCTCTAATTTCCAATTCATCGTTTAATAATGACTGCAATTGATTTTTGATATATTCATATTTTTCCTGCTTATCTAAAACCCATTCAACGCCTTCTATATTTCCATTTTTATTTTGGTCGAATAAATCTTTTAGCTTTGTATTCTCTGTTTGATTTTTAGAATTCAAGATAGTTTTCAAAGAATCTATAGATATTTTCTGATTTGATTTTTTAGAAACCCAATTCCATTCAGTTACAAAATTGTAGGGTTTAAGTTTTTCATTTTGAGGTAGTAAAAATGGGGAATACCCTTTGATGTATTCTACATTGATAGATTTTTGAGGATAACCATCGATATTTCTAAATTTATAAATTGGACTAGCAAGCTCTGTAAGGACTGTATTATCAATTTCTAATAAAGCCGGTCCTTTGATTAAGGGAACATGACAACTCTGACAGGCAACGCGTTCCATGTGTTTTTTCTTATATGGAATCATATCATGTATCAACAATGGATTATGACAGTTAGAGCATTCCGAGGTGGTAAGATTATGATCTGGTCGAGTCAGAAAAGAAGCCAGACTCGTAGTTCTTGGATCTTGAATTAAATGTTTTAATTCATTGTCTTTCTTAGGTATCATTTTTTTGGGATTGTTTGAAGCAAAATGACAATCAACACAGTGAACTCTTCTGTCTGCATGAATATCCCACGCATAATCAGTAGTATCCTTATTTTCCAAATTCAAAAAAGAAGATTGTATTTTTTGATGAGAAATGATTTCTCCGGTTCGTTTGGTTTGTTCATATTTTCCGGGTGTAAAGAAATCTGTTGGAAACGCAAGTGGCTTATCTCCTTGGTGAATAAGTCCATGACAGGAATTGCAATTCTCATTTTCTGGACTGCGAATAGTAAGATATTCTCTCATTAATTCACCAGATGAATTGATTTGACTCGGTTTCCAATCTATCTTTCCATTTTCAAAGTGGCATTGAATACAATCTACTTGAATCGTTTTATTTACATGGTGACTGTTTTTAGATATGTATTCTGTGTCATGACATTTGCTACAAGTTTGATCTGTAGAAATTTGACCATTGGATGATCTTACATTTATTCCATTTTTATCTAACAAAGGAATAAGAGGATGAAGTTTACTTGACTGAGCTTCTTTTTCAAATGGGAAGAACATTGCAGAAAAGACTACCAAAATTGCCATATAACGGTTCATAATTTCTCCTACTTTCCTTTTACATTGGATAGATCACGTCCACCAATGATGGCAGGATCATTATCATATCCAAGTGATTTCCAATCCATTCTCGAAGAGTTTCCATGACAATCATTGCAACTCAAACTATCTTTTGCTGAGCTTACCATATGAGAGAGTGGCCAAAACATTTGAGTGTCGGTAAATCCATATTCACCGCTGTATTCACTTTTATTCTCCTTGGCTCCTAGTCGAATCGCTTTATCCCAATTAAACTCTTTCCAATAGCCTCCTTCTCCTGATGTTACAACGGGTAAAAGAATATTTAGTTTTTTATCATAGGGTTGTGTTGCTTTGTGAATTTTAAATGGCCAGATTTTTGCATTTTTATCATTCTTATTTCCTTGCGGATAATTGATATTATTCAGTTTGCCGGGTTCAATTTTATCACCTTGCAGATATCTATCTACCTTTAAATTAAACCAATAGTATTCTGGTTTAAGATTCATAGCATAAGTAAATTCACCTTTGATTTTTAAATATTCATGGATGCTTTCTTTTCTATTGGAATCTCCTGCCTTTGACCAATCCCATGTCATTTTCGTTGGAGTTCGTTTTGCATAATTTGGGATATGACAGGTTTGGCAGGCGATTGATTTTGTATGAGCATTGATTCTTTCATTTTTGTGAACATTCTCTTCATGACAGTTACTACAATCAACTTGGTTTTTCTCTTCAATGGATACAGAAAATGCTGTGCCTGGAACTAGATGATCTTTTGTTTTATGGCAATCAATACATAGCATTTTGTGTTTTCCCATGTGGACATCGACTTTTTCCACTGCATTTATGAGACTATCGTCTAGATCTCCGTGCTTAACTGCCATTCCACCACCACCAGAAAAATGACACATTCCACAATTATCCCTTTTAGGATATCCTACACCTCTTGCCACAGCCAATAAATTCACATCTTTACTGGGCATACCCGCTAAGTCCTTAGTATATGTACCAGTCCAATCGTGACAAATAAGACAATCTACATTTTCCGATTTCTTAAAATCAAAGGTCTGATCTTCCCAGCCATATCCTGCATGGCATTTAGTACAGGATGGCCAGTTTCCGGTAACATTGATACAAAAGTTATTGATGAGATTTTTCTTACCAATTGTAAGAATACTTTCTTCTTTTCTTGAACTCTTATTTGACCTGAGCCATGTCCAATGCGAGGTTTTCATTACATTTTCAGCAGATTTTGGATGGCAATTGATACATGCTTTGGTTACTTCTTGTGGTGAGGAAAAGCCCGATCTTGCATTTTCTTCAAAATACATGGAATGACTAAAGTGAATTCTTGTTGGTTTTTCAAAATTGCTGATGGGCTTATGCTTGCTTACCCCCCCAGGCCAAAAAAGAATAAAAGAAGCTGTGAAAATTATTATTGTTAAGATAAAACCTAAAAACCAGTTTTTATTTTTCAATCGCATATGATCTACCTAACTTTTAGAAGCTATTTTAAATAAAGTAAATATTTTTTGATAGATTCTTTATTTAATTTAATCCAAGATAATTACTCATACAATACCCTGTATAGTATATATCTAATTAAAAACATTCATAGAAAAGCAAGTCATTAAAAAAGGAAGTTCACGCAAAGCCGCGGAGACGCAAAGAGAAGAGGGCAATTTACCCGTGTCCGATCGTGGTAATTTTTTTAGTTTACAAAATAGACAATGGTTCATATAATGACGATAGTTCAAAAAGAGGGTGATATGTCAAACAGCACTTACAGGCAGATTTATAAATGGGGAGATCCTAAAAAAGAGGAGAAATTAAACCACCATGCAGCGGAATTTCTCGAAAAATCCTTTGGAATCAAAGAAAGTCCAAAACCGCATTTGCCAGGGGACATGGATATTTCTCTCGAAAGAAAGAAAACTCTTCCAGCTAAGATTACAAACAAACTGAAAGCAATTGTGGGAGAGAATAATTTCTTCGACTCTGATTTCGAAAGAGCGCGTCATAGCATTGGAAGATTCTATATGGAAATTCTCCAGGCTAGAATGGGCAATGTAGAAAATCCTCCTGATGCAGTCGTATCTCCGAGAACGCAGGAAGAAGTTTTGCAAATAGTTAAACTTTGCAATGAGTGGAAAATTCCAATTATCCCCTTTGCTGGTAATTCTTCCGTAACAAAAGCATTGCAAGCTCCTAAGGGTGGAGTCTCCCTTGATTTAAAAAATCTAAATAAAATTATTGAGCTAAATGAGACTAACACAACCGTAACCGCTGAGGCTGGAGTGTTTGGACCGGTATTAGAAAAATTTCTAAACGAGAAAGGATATACATGCGGCCACTTCCCTCAATCTTTTGAATTTTCTACTGTGGGTGGCTGGGTTGCTGCTAAAGGAGCAGGGCAGGCTTCCACTGGATATGGAAAAATGGAAGATATCGCTCTTGCGGTTACTGTTGTTACCCCCGAAGGAATTATAGAAACAAAACCTTATCCTGCTGCTTCTATCGGTCCTGATATTTTCAAATTCTTCTTAGGCTCAGAGGGGATACTCGGTGTAATCACAAAAGTTACTTTAAAAGTTAGAAAGTATAAAGCGGAAGATTCCTCCATGACTTCTTTTATCTTTCCTGACTTTGAATCTGGCTGTAAAGCAATGCGCGAAATTATGCAGGGTGGTTTTGGAAAGCCTCATTTCTTCCGACTCCAAGATCCAGAAGAGCCTGATATCTCTTTTAGAATGTCTGGCAAAGAAGGAAGTATTTCTGATAAGTTTTTAAAGTTAATTCGCTATTATCCGATGAAGCGTTGCTTGATGTATGTAATTATTGACGGAGATCCCGACTACACGAAATTTCTTTTGAAGAAAGTGAGAAAAGTAGCCAAACAAAATAAAGCATTCGAAACCGGAAAATCCGTTTGTGAATAAATGGTTGGAGCAAAGATATTCGAGTGCCTATCTACGGGACTCTTTAATGGACCAAGGCGTTATGATTGATACCCTCGAAACTGCGGTTACTTGGGATAATCTCCTCGGACTTTGGAAAGCGGCTCGTGATTATGTAAAACAAAAACAAAACACACTTTCCCTTGTGCATATTTCTCATGCTTATGAAAATGGAGCCAATCTCTATTTTATATTTATGTGCCCAATGGATACAAAAGATGAAGTAGGCGAATTTAACAAATTTCATAAAGGGCTAATAGATGTTATCCATAAAAACAATGGCTCTCTATCGCACCATCATGGCATAGGTCGATTAACCTCTCATTTGATGAAAGAAGAAGTCGGTGAACTCGGATTAAAGACATTGCAAGCATTAAAAGATTCACTTGACCCAAAAGGAATTATGAATCCGGGAGGCACACTTGGTCTCAAATGAAATCAAATCAAAAGTGCAATCTCGTAAAGAAAGAGAATTTATTAAGCGGGGAGAAGAGATTTTAGAAACAGCCAAATCCCTTTTTAAAAAACAAAATCCAGCTCTAGTCAGTATGGATATGATTGCAAATGAAGTAGGAATTGGTAGAGGAACACTCTATTTGCATTACAAGGGCAAAGATGAACTCATGATGCGAATTGTATTAAATCGTCATATCGAATTGTTAAGTGAATTGGACAATATTGATTTAAAACTTTCAGCAGAGGATCTGGCACGAAAAACAGTAAGAGTCTACTTAGAGCATAATATCAATTCGCCACAAGATTATCTCATGCAAAAAAAATGTGAAGAGAATATTATAAAAGAAAATGTAGGCGAAGAAATTTTAAAGGAAGTAGAAGAGGAAAGACTAAAGCGAATGGCTATTATGGAAAAAATCTTTCTTAGACTAAAAGAAGAAGGAAAGATTCGAGATATCCCGCCTTATCTGCTAGCAGGTGCGACATGGGGCATGTTAAAAGGGGCACTAGACGTAATTGTAAGTGGTTACTTCAGACAAGAAATTGCAGATGAAGAAATGTTTTTTGCACTCGTCGAAAATCTTTTATTTTACGGACTTTTCAAATCAGAGGAGAAATTAAAATGAAATCAAACCGAATTCCAATCAAAGATTTAAAGGAAAAAGAATTAGATGTATTAATCATTGGTGGTGGAATCACAGGGGCTTGTATTCTCTGGGATGCAACTCTTAGAGGGATGAAATGTCTCTTAGTGGATAAGAATGATTATGCGTCTGGAACAAGTCAGGCAACTTCAAAATTAATTCATGGGGGACTTCGGTATTTAAAGAATTTTGAAATTGGTCTTGTTCGGGAATCTTTAAGAGAAAGAAGAAATTTAGCTCGCATATCTCCTCATGCACTTTATACAATGGGCTTTCAAATTCCAGTTTACAATGCTAAAGATACAGTGATGACTAAACTCGGAATGGTTCTTTATAACCAGTTATCCTATGATCGAAATAAAATGATTCACCTGGATAATTTAATACCCGAATATCGCTTTCACAATCGAGAAGAAACTATCCACGAGATTCCAGAAATTCCTAGAGAGCGGCTAAAAGGCTCTTACCTCTACTATGATTATGCAAATCTAAATCCAGAGCGTTATACGACAGAGTTTATATTCTCAGCTCGTAATCATGGGGCAGTTTGTAGAAATTATACTGAAGTCTTAAATATTGAGAAAACTTCGAAAGGAACTTATTTGTTAAACTAAAAGATAGTTTATCCGGAGAAATTGCAATAGTAGAAACAAAAGCTCTTGTGAATTCAGCAGGACCCTGGGCAGATAAGATTGAATCGATGGCTTATAGCGGAATGGAAACCAAGCTTGTTAGATCTAAGGGGATACATATTATTACCCGTAAGATTTGTAAAGATACTACAGTGGTATTAAAAAAGAAAAATGGAACTCATTTATTTATTATTCCGTGGAGAAATAAAACTATAATTGGAACAACTGATACGGTTTATACTGATTCGCCGGATGCATTGAAAATTACCAAACAGGACATTGAAGATCTTTTAGAAGAAGTAAATTTCGCTTACGGTTCGATTCAACTAAAAATAGAGGATGTAGATTTTTATTATGGAGGGCTTCGTCCACTCGTAGAGCAAGAGGGTAAGTCAACTTACAATGCTTCTCGCAAATTAGAAATCATGGATCATAAAGACGAAGGATTTCCTGGCTTCTACTCCGCACTTGGCGGCAAGTACACTACTAGCCGCTTACTGGCTGAAAAGTTAGTGGATAAAATTGCAGAGTTTTTACCATCCAATTTTTCAGAGTGTAAAACTGAGATTACACCTATACTTGGCGGACATTTTACTGATTTTAAATCTTTGGAAAACGAATTGCAAAAAGAATTTCCCAAAGAGTCCGGTGAAAAAATTGAAACACTTGTGCATCGTTATGGAAGTGAAGCAAGAACTATTCTAAAAGAATTTCCAAATGAAAAGGAGGTATTTGTTTTGCAAAATGGGGAACATATTTATGCAGAAGAAATGGCACATATCGCAAACAAAGAAGATATAATATACGCAAGTGATTTTTATTTTAGAAGATCAGGAGTTGGAGTTCCAGGTAAGCCAGATCCAGTGAATAACGAGAAAATCCTCTCCAAACTCGGGCAATATTTAAGTTGGGACAACAATCGATTAGCCGAAGAAAGGAAAAGCATAGAGAGTAGGTATAAGATTTACTTTTAAAGATTACCACCGATGAACACCGAAAACACCGATAAAGAATACGATAGTTCTGGCGTTTTCACAACTTGCTATTCGTGTTCATCTTTGGTAAATTATTAATTTTCTCTCGCTTAAATACAAGCTTACTCGTATTATCCTCTACAGTTGAGAAAAGATTATTTGATTCATTGACATAGTTCATAGAAAGTTCATAAGAGTCTATTCGAGACAAATCAGTCTGTGGAAGAGGAATATTTTTAACATAATAGGCATCTTCTTTTGATACAGGCGGAGTAATGATATTACGCTCTAGTAATTTTTTAGCAGAATGAGTTTGGCTATTTCGATTTGATTCAATTTCAGTGTATACGTAACGAAGATTGATTTTTTTTATTTCCACTCCTTTCTTATCTAAGAGACGAATGACTAGAGTGCGAAATAAATCGCCGGTGGGGAAGGCATGACCTAAACGTTTTGCGGTTACGATTAATTTTGCGTCGGCATCAGAAACTTTTTCTAGACTAAGAGAGAAAGTTTTTGTCAGATAATCACGATTATGCCCTCCTGGAAAATTATGAGTCTTGTAGTTTAGTTTTTTTTCCATATGGCAATCCTGACAGGTTTCCTTTCCATAGAAATAGCTCATTTGCCATTCACTAAACGTATTCTGCATAGGCTGATTTGAAAAATTAAAGTCATTGTGTGGAACGTTTCCTGTCCCAACCGGAAAGTTAAATTGGTGACAGTTCTCGCAAAATTCTGAGCGGCGCATCTCTTTTACTTCGATATATTCATGCTCCTTTGGTTTTGCGGGAATACGCGCTGTTAAAATTTTATCTCCTCGCTTGTGGCAGACAATACAAGAAACGCCTTCCTCTACAAAGAGTCGATCCTGTATTTTTTCAGGATCTCCATCTGCTTTCATAATGGGGGCATGACAATTAACGCACCAAATAAGCGGTTCTCTCTCGTGACTTTCCTTGTATAAATTATTAGTGAATGCAACGCGATGTCTAGTATTACTCCACTCCTCATAGATTCCTTCGTGACATGCTCCGCAATCCTTAGAGCTTTCTTGGTTGCCTGTGAGTTTAATCGGGGTTAGCCCTTTCGAAAAGCCATGTTGATTTTTCTGTGAGCAGGATTGTAGAAAATAGAATGCGAGTAGAATTAATAAAATACTTTTATTTTTTTTTTGGTTCATAGCTTGTCTCTTACGGCATATCCCTGTTAAACCTAAGTTTATTTTATCTTTACTCAGTTTCCTTTAGCCGAACCAAAAAGCAAACCTTAAAAGAAATTCTTTTTACAATAAATTTTAACACGGCAAATAGTATTTAGCTTTACAGAATAAAAAATATACTGAGACTTGCTTCTTGCTATATACTGATTCTATTTAACCGTTGCGCAAGATTTTACGGAAAAGTGAATCAGAATAGACCATTTCGCCATATTTGCAATAGTAAGACGCAATGCTTTTTGAGAAATGGTATAAGCTAACGGGGAGGTTGGTTTTGGATCTTATACAAAATTTTTATTTAAACTATTATACTATTGGAGTGTTGACTGGTCTTTTCATGACAGCACTCATCGCAGTCTTCTTAACATTATTGCCTTCCAAATCAACTCCCACAAAATATTTAATTATCATTTATTTCACCGGAGCAATGCTGACTTTGGGATACACATTAGTCCAGGGATTGTATTTCCCATCTAAGTGGATTCGAGTCTACTTGTTAATAGCTATTACCCTCAATCATTTATTTACAATTCAATTATTTTTTCATTTTCCTTCGAACACTCATCCCCGACTTGCTAAATCATTTTTGTATGTGCAGAGTTTTATCTTTTTAATACTAGATATTTTCCTCATTGTTAAATCAATAGGAGTTGGTGTTGTTTATGATTTCGCGGGACATTATTTTGAAATAGATTCGCCTTTCGCTCTTAAAATATATGGTCTGGTAGTATTATTGAATATTTTTTTAATCACAGGTGTTGGTATTTGGAAAACTTTTATTACACCCAAAAAAGAAAGACTCGCTTTAATCTTTATAAACATTGGAATTTTTTGCACTCTCTTTATTCCAGGTCTTGTGAACGTGTTAAATAAAACAGGATTGGTATCGAGGACTGTTTATATTAGTCTCTTCTGTCTATTTACGATAATTGGTCTATTCATGGTAATTGTATCCTATATTAATAATACCAGTGACAAAACTACTTTTATGTTTAAGATTGTAGGGGTAAGCTTTGTTAGCTTCGTGTTTGTTTATAATGTATTCAGTTTCATAGGCATGAGTGAAATGGAGAATACTTACGATTTGCTGCATCGTGGACAGTCTGTGTTTGCTATGGAAGCAAATCATAAACCTGAAGATTTGAAATATATAATTGAATACGATCCTGAAAAAGACACCTTTCAATTCACGCACAATGTGGATAATGTAGAATTACCCAAGGAATTCAAATATGAATTAATCAATTCCTATATTTATAATTCCTTTTCAAAAACGAAAGATGCTTCTTTGATGGAATTGAGACAGATTTTACAAAATCTTCATATTCAGGATAGCGAATATGCTTCTGGTTACTCGTTGTTAATTCAATCGTATTTAGAAAAATTCGAACCGACCACAGGAGTCTCTTCTGCCAATGTTCCTGAATTAATTCAATCAAAGGATCGATTCTTATTTTATCGATACAATAAAATTCAGCAAATGTCAGAGGATAATTTTAAGAAAAGCCTGCAAGAATTTCTAATTAAAGAAAAAGAAGAATTTCTTCCCTTCAAAGAAGCGATACAAAAACACATAGATACCTCAAGCAAAGATGGACACGAACTCAAAGCAGAGATTTTAAACTTTGTAATTCCAATGCAAGACGTATCCGTTAGACGCTATCGTAAAAGCTTGGATCAAAAAAGTCATTTCGTAATTTTTCATTATATCGATACTGAAAAGAATAAAATATATGAACTTGGCTACTCTTATACTGACTACCGAAAGTTTATTCATGCCATTGGTCTAAAGCTCGTTTATATTTTATTCTTCGCACTCATTCTAGTCGTCATTGGAACTCCAATCTTTTTATCAGGAACCTTAATCAATCCACTGAATGCGCTTCTTGAAGGACTTGGCAAAGTAAAAAAAGGAAATTTAGATATTACCATTCCTATAAAGGTGCAAGATGAAATTGGATTTCTTTCCAATTCTTTTAATAGCATGGTTAAATCCATCAAAGATTCAAAGGATAAATTGGAAGATTACGCAGAGCATTTGGAAGAAAAAGTTGAAGCTAGAACGAAAGAATTGCAAGTAACTTTAAACCAAGTAGAGAAATTGAAAACGCAACAAGATGGAGATTACTTCTTAACAACATTGCTTCTTCGCCCGCTTGGGGTTAATAAGGTATTAGGCTCTAAAATTAAAGTAGATTTCTTCGTGAAGCAAAAAAAAGAATTCAAATTCAAATCAGTTTCTCATGACATAGGGGGGGATATATGCATTACCCACCAGATTAAACTAAAAGGGAGAGATTATATTACTTTCTTAAATGCAGATGCTATGGGAAAATCTATGCAAGGAGCAGGCGGAGTATTGGTATTAGGCGCAGTGTTTCAATCTATTATTCAGCGAACAGTTTCTTATTCCGCGCATTCCGAGGTGCCGCCTGAGTTCTGGATTAAATCTGCCTTTAAAGAAATGCATAAAATATTCGAAAGCTTTGACGGATCTATGCTTATTTCTCTTGTGTTCGGTCTTGTTGACGAAAGATCGGGGCTTGTGTATTTCATGAACGCCGAACATCCATGGGTTATTTTATATCGTGACGGTGTAGCTGATTTTATTGAGCATGATATGAAATTTCGTAAACTCGGAACCAGTGGGCTCGAAAACGAACTCTTTATTTCTACGTTTCAAATGATGCCTGGAGATTTTTTAATAATTGGCTCTGATGGGAAAGACGATCTCATTCTTTCAAAGGATGAAAAGAGGGATACTCGCATTATCAATGAAGATGAAGGTCTTTTCTTAAAGCGAGTGGAAGAAGCAAAGGGAGATTTGAATACTATCTTTACACTAATTACTGATAAGTTCGAACTCATGGATGATTTTTCTCTATTATCTATTAGCTATCCGAACGATAGCGTAGAAATGAGCGAAGAAGAAACGGAAAAAGTAGAAGCTACTCTTCGTTTGGCGCGATCCCTAGTTGGAAAACATAACTTTAAAGACGCAATTCAACTGCTAAAAGAAGCATACGAAGAAAATAAAAATCGAACGGAAGTCGCTCAATACTTGATCAAAGCTTATATGAAAGGTCGTGCATATAAAGAGGCTTCTAATATCTGCAAAGAATTCTTAGAAAAAATGAATTAGACTCCAACTTATTATTCAAAGCATCTTTCTGTCTAAAAATGAATCATGAATTTAAAGAAGCAATTGAATTGGCGGAGAGAATTAAATTGCGTGAACCATTTAACGTTCGAAATCTAACTCACCTAGCGGATATGTATGCGTATACAAAAAACTATAAGCGCTCGGAAAAATTAGTTCAGAAAATCCTACACATTGAGCCAGAAAATAAAGGTGCACTTAAAATATTGGAAAGACTTGAAAAAGAAAATCTGAAGATATAAATTCCCTCTGAGTCTCCGTGACTCGGTGGCAATCTTATAATTAAGGCTTACCAGGATTATCCTTTAACATTTTCTGTCTGTCTTTCTTGATTTTTTCCATCTCGGTGCGGATATTCGGACTTTTGCGCGAGATGTAAAGTAAGATGAAGTTAAAAGAAGTCATGCTCCCGTCTTTGTAAGAGCAAAAGTCTTCTAGTGGCATTTCACGTCCATTGGGGTTATACTCATTAGCCTCTGTCTCGACTGTGCCACCGGATTCTTTGCAAACGAGTAGGGCGATTTGATAAGGCGAATCTCCGTCACTAAAAAATCCTTTCTCTCGAATCATTGCGACGAGTTGTCCGCTATTTACATATTCGTATGGTTTCCAGGCACTGCACTCTCTTCCTTTTCTTGCTTTTCCTGATTTAAAAACACAGTGAGAGCTGATCATAATTCCACTTTGTGGAAACCGAGTGAACGGATGGCGCGGAAGTCTATCATCTGGAAATTTATAAGTCACATATTGTGGCTTTTCGTAAAACTCGCTTTCCCATGCACTCACCCCAACATTCACCATGAAAATTAAGAATAAATACAGGCAGTTTCGTAATATTTTTCGCAATAATAAAACATTCATACATTTACCATCGAGTCAAACAAGCTGAAACATAAAGGTTAAATTGGCGAGGGAATTGGGAAAATTAGTAACTATTGAGTGTGGTTTGCCACAGAGTCACCGAGACACAGAGGGTTTTGAAATTTTGCATACACACGCTAATTTGGTTTTCGATAAAGAATTCTTTTAGACAGGATTAACAAGATTTACAGGATGAATAATCCCGAAAATCAATTTAGCTTGTGTATATTAACTAAAATTAATCTGATTATTTATTGACTTACTTGGGTAGTTTTTCATTTTAAATGAATGAACAATCTACGGCTAAGCATTAAATCTAATTATCCTTCCTCTTTTAAAAAATTCTATTCCCTAAAAGTAATTTTTATTCTGTTGATTCTTTGCATATCATGCGAAAAGAGCAAACCGGATAATACGAGTAACCTGCTCGGACTTGTAGCGATTGTGAATTCTACTAAAGTGCAATCTTATGTTGTGACGACTTTTGCTGGGTCTGGAGAGAGTGGGTCAGTTGATGGAACAGGGATAGCGGCTACTTTTAATTATCCTGCCGGAATAGCATTAGATAGTAATGGCAATCTTTACTTAGCTGATACTTATTATAATCATAAGATTCGCAAGATTACCTTTGATGGAATCGTGACAACGCTTGCAGGCTCCGGTTCAAAGGGCTCAATTGATGGGGCAGGTAACACTGCTAGTTTTAATTCGCCCGGAGGCGTTGTTGTTGATAAAAGCGGAAATGTATATGTAGCCGATACATTTAATAGTAAAATTAGAAAGATCACATTCGAGGGAGTTGTATCTACTTTCGCGGGCTCAGGAGTTGAAGGATTTGCAGACGGAGCAGGCGGTGTAGCCATTTTTTTTCGTCCTTTAGGCGTAATCGTGGATGACAGCGGAGCAGTTTATGTGGCAGATACTTATAATAACAAAATTCGTAAGATAGAAGTGTCAGGAGTTGTGACTACATTAGCAGGTTCAGGAGCTAGTGGTGCTACTGATGGAACCGGGATAGCGGCTACTTTGAATAGTCCGCAATGTATTGCTATGGATTCCAATGGAATCATTTATGTGGGCGACTATGGAAATCACAAAGTCCGCAAAATCAATTCTAATGGAGTCGTAACGACTTTTGCAGGTAGTGCGGATAACTATTTATACCCGCTTGGGATTGCGATAGATTCTAGTGGAAGCATTTATCTAGCAGAATTCCCAACTCTTGTTATTCGTAAAATTTCATCAGCTGGTGTTATTAGCATGATTGCCGGTTCTGGTTCCAAAGGCTGTGTCGATGGGATTGGAACGACAGCTAGCTTTTCTCGTCCGACGGGCATTGCTGTCGATAATAAAGGAACTATCTATATTGGTGATGGTGGTTGTAATAAAATCCGCAAGATTACTTTGCAGTGAATTTATTAACTATCCTGATTTTCTATATACCTACTTTTTTATTGAATACAACGAAATACTAAGAGCCCTTATAGTAAGGACTTGATTAATCAAGTCCCTACTATAAGGGCTTTCCCTTTAAAACTAAACATACTTCCTCGAATACCTATATACATTCCTTTTTGCATTTGAGATTCCAGACAAAAAATTTCGGGGATTACGAATAATTTACTTATTTCTTGTTTACCTTTTTCCGTATAGTATATTATACTACATGTATGTTGGTGTAGACCTGCAAAGCAGGAAAAAGACTTTGAGCCCTGCACCATAGGGATTGTGTAAAAGTAAGAAACTGGTAGCATAGAATTCAGAGAACTCATTCTCTCTGTGATTCCTTGTTTCGGTGGCAAATCTTTTCAATCTCTATGTCAGGGCAACCTTAAGGAGACATTATGTTAAAGCTTATCAAAATCAAAGATTTCGCGCTGATCGAGTCACTCGAGATCGAACTCGAATCGGGAATGGCTTCCATCACAGGTGAGACCGGTGTTGGAAAGTCCCTCATACTAGATGCCATCTCAAGCCTAATGGGTAGCAAGTGTAATACAATGAATATCCGCTCTGGCTCGAAGAAATACCAACTAGAAGCCATCTTCGATATTTCTAAGAATCCCAAAGCGAGCGATTGGCTTAACGAAAAAGGAATTGAGTCCGATGGAAATGAAGTCTACCTCAAAAAAGAACTTTTCACAGACGGAAAATCTCGTATCCAAATTGGAGCCTCGCTTGCACCTGCACAATTTTTACGCGAGTTTGGAGTTTTACTCGCAGAAGTCCATCGCCAAAATGACCAATTATTTTTACTAGAAAAATCTATGCAAATGGAATACCTTGACACATACTCAGGATTAACCTCTCTTAAAAAAGAAGTCTCGGAGCGTTTTAAAACATACCAGACTTTAAAAAATCGCATTTCTGAAATTGATAAATCCAGTGAAGAGAAAAACCGTCGCGTTGATCTTTTGAAATATCAAATCCTAGAAATCAAAGCTGCCAGACTCGAAGAGAATGAAGAAGACGAACTTTTAAAAGACGAGCATTTACTCATTCACGGAGAAAAGGCAATGGAAAATTACAATCTAGTTGCCGAGCTACTCAGCGAAGGAGAGGATAATATCCTGAAATCGTTCTCACGCATTTTAATTTCTGCTGATAAAATTGAAAGTTTCAATAAAGACTTTGCTATTAGCCGCAGCGAACTCTATGAAATCTACGATAGACTAAAAGACATTTCACACACTGTCATTGATGAGAAAGATGAAATCTTTTTTTCTAGCGATAGGCTCAGCGTAGTTCAAAAGCGTCTCGATGAAATAAATAAACTTAAACGAAAATATGGAAAAGATATTTCCGAAATTATGAAATTTCTACAGAAGGCAGAATTAGAATTAGAGACATTAGAAATTAGCTCGGAGGAAGTTCAGTCTTTGCAGGGTGAATTAAATTCTGTTCGGGACAATTTAACTTCTCTTGCAGTTAAATTGTCTCATCTGAGAAGAGAGTCGATTTTGAAATTAGAATCCGATCTCCAAAAAGAATTTCAACTTTTGGGAATGAAGGATGCGAAGCTACAGATTGTTATGCGCTGGGAACAAGCGATTGATGGAGAGATTACAGAGTCAGGTCGCAAATACATGATCGGAGAAAATGGACTCGATCAAATTGATTTTTACTTTTCGGCCAATCAAGGCGAGAAGCCAAGACCACTTCGTAAAATAATTTCTGGTGGAGAAATGTCTCGCGTCATGCTTGCTCTAAAAGCAATTCTTGGAAATTCTGCTGAGTCTAGACTTTTAGTATTCGATGAAATTGATGCGGGGATTGGAGGAGAAGTTGCCTACCGTGTAGCGGATAAACTCAAATCCATCTCTACAAAAAACCAAGTCTTACTTATCACACACTTACAACAAATTGCCGCTGCAAGTGATTGTCATATCAAAGTAGAGAAGGAAATTGCAAATGGTAGAACGTTTACAACGGCTCGAAAAATTTCCAAATCAGAAAGAGCAAACGAACTCGCCAAGATGATTGCAGGCGAGCATATAACAAAAGGTGCGCTTGATCATGCGAAAGAGCTTTTAAAGAAAGCGGTTTAAACTTCTACTTGAATCTCATTTTGCATAATCTGTGTTAGCTCCTGGCGTTTGCGGATTAACACAGATTTGCCGTTTGTTTGAATTAACACTTCTGCAGTTTCTGGATAAGAATTGTAATTCTTAGTAGACATTCCAGCGCAATAGGCACCGGTTCCTTCCATTACGATAAAGTCGCCGATATTTGCTTCGTGCATTGTGCGATTTTCCGGTGCACCGCCTTCTTTTTGTGTAAAAATATCACCACTCTCACAGCAATGACCGACAACTACATAATCTTTTACTGAGGTAGGAGTATCACCATTAGCCGTAACAGTTATAAGTGGATGACGGGAACCGTAGAGAGAAGGGCGGGTGTTTGAATCCATGCCTGTATCTAGTTTTATAAATTCAAATCCTTTCGAGCCTGTGTTTACTTTATCCACAACTCGACTGATGATAGAGCCACAGAGTGCCATCATATGGGTTCCAGGTTCGATTTCTAATTTTAGTTTGCGTCCGTGTTTTTTGTAAAACTCGATAAATAATTCTTTTACTGGCTGCCCGATTTTTTGCAGGTCAGTAGTTTTTTCATCGAGCATTCTTCCTACTTTAAATCCACCGCCGAGATTAACAGTCATACACTCCGGAAACATTTCTGCATACTCTAGTGTATAATGTGACACTGCTCTCCAAACTTCTGGGTCACTTCCTGAACCAATATGTGTATGAACCTTTGTAATTTTTAAATTGTATTTCTCACGGATTTTTTTTACTTCCTCCATGTATTCAAACCAAATTCCGAAAGAAGAAGTTGCTCCGCCTACATCGGTTTTTTGAGTCGAGCCACTTCCAAGTCCAGGATTGATTCGAATTGAAACCTCTTTGCCTGCGAATAACTTACCGTAAGCCTCAAGTTGATGCAAGGAACAGGCATTGTAAAAAATTCCCTTTTCCACAACTGCTTTTAGATTTGGGGATAGTTCTTGGGAGGTAAGCATAATTTCTTCTGGTTTAAATCCAATCGCGAGTGCTCTCTCTACTTCATAGATAGAGCTTGCATCAATATGAATTCCTTTTCTTCTCATGATCTTAAGAATTGTTGCGTTAGGATTTGCTTTCATCGCATAACGCGCAGTTAACCCATATTCATTTGGAAACGCGAGAGCTATATCGCAACGCTTTTCAATTTCAGCTTGTGAATATACAAAGACTGGACTTCCAAATTCATTTGCAATGTGTCTTACTGCTTCGGGTGTTAAAAATTTCAGTTGTTCTAATTCCATATTTGCTAGCCTTGCTTTTTATAAATAATTTGTCATGAAATCCACAAATGACTTCGTTGTTTTTGTATAAGGTGGAAAAAGCATTTTTAACAAAGTAAGTTTTGAAACTTTTAAAACTGCTCTTTCATGAGAAAATGTTTTGAATCCAAAATGACCGTGGTAATTTCCAATTCCACTATGATTGACTCCACCGAACGGCAACTCAGGATTACCCAGATGAGCAATCACTCCATTAATTACAACTCCACCGGAGGATGTATTCTTTAGAATTTTATCAATGGCTTTGCTATCTTCGCTGAATATGTAAAGAGATAAAGGCTTGTTTTTACTCTGAACAATTGCAATTGCTTCCTCTAAAGTTTTAAAAGATAGGACAGGAAGAATTGGTCCGAAAATTTCTTCTTGCATAACTGAAGAATCAAGTGTCACATTGGAAAGAATGGTTGGTGATATATAACGTTCTTCTGCTTTGCAGTCTCCGCCTAATTCCAATTTGGCGCCTTGCTTGATACTAGAATTGATAGTTTCTTTAAGTCGTTCAAAGTTTGAATCATTTACTATCCGGCAAAAATCGGGGCTCTTATGCCAATCTTCTGCTGTTTGCCCATAGAATTTTTTTATCTGCTCTTTTGCGGAATCTATGAACTTAGCATACTTTGATTCGTGAACTAGAACGTAGTCAACGCCAACGCAGGTTTGTCCTCCATTTAGAACTTTCCCCCAAACTACTTTCCCAACTGAATCATCCAAATCAGCAGACTCGTCAATGATTACTGGTGATTTGCCGCCAAGCTCCAAAGTGACTGAAGTAAGATTCTTCGCTGCCAATTCCATAATCATGGTACCTACAGAAGTGCTTCCTGTAAAGAAAATGTGATCGTATGGTTTTTCTAAAAGGGCAGATGCGGTCTCTCTATCTGCACTCGCGACATAGACTTCATTCTCATCAAAGATTTCATTTAATATTTTCTTTGTAACTGCTGCGGTATGCTTCGTGTTATTCGACGGTTTTATCATTATGCAATTCCCGGCAGCAATTGCCGCAACAAGTGGACTTCCAATTAAGTTGAACGGATAATTCCACGGACCAATAATGAGAACAATTCCTTTCGGCTCATAGATAATTTGGCTTGAACTAGGAAATAAAGAAAGAGGAGTTCCTACTTTCAAAGGTCTCATCCAGGACTTTAGATGAGCAATCGCATCTTTAATTTCAGAAATCACGGGCATGATTTCTGTTAAATCAACTTCCTGTGGACTTTTTCGAAAGTCTTTATATAATGCATCTCTCAATTCTTGCGCATACTTCTCAACTTGAGACTTGAATTTCTTTAGCTTCTCAATCCTCTGATTTGCATTTGTGTTAGCTATATTCCAGCGATTTTCTCTTTGTAATCCGAAAACGCGATTAACTTCTTTCTTGTATAAACTTTCTGCTTCTTTCTTTGGCGCAATTACTGTTTCTTTTTTTTTAGAGACTCTTTTTACCATTTCATTCCCTCTTTTTCAACGCGTATTTCTAAAATTCAATTTCTTATCCTATTGTAAATACAAATTTCCCATAATTAATTGATGGTTCCTTTGATTTTTCTTTTCCTTGCTTTGGCATTAGAATTGACAGTATTGCATGCCTTTGTTTAATTTTGAAATTGTGCGAGCAACGATTGCCATTTTCCCACTTCCAAATATAATTTTGTTTCCCGGTGCTTTTTTACCTCTCCACATTTTTGAATCAAGATACCGGCTAATGCTTGATTACTGCATCGAATCGGATTATGAAATGGCAATAACATCCTTGAAAGCAAATTCTCGCATCGAAAATACTTTTGGTTGGGGAAAAATCGTTCGTCATGAACCTTTAGCAGATGGTCGTGCGAACATCTTACTTGAAGGTATGGGAATCGCAACTCTTTTGAATTTTAAATCTATCGAACCTTTCATTATAGCAGAAGTTGAAAAAGTTGAAAATGACTATTCTCATATTCAAACAGAAGAATTCAAAGAACTTACGAACGAACTCATTCAGCTAACTAAAGATTACCTTCGAAAACTCAATGTTGAAGACGCATATATAAATGAAATCGATCGATTATCGACTCATCCTTTTCCCGTTGAATTTATTACATCGGTTTTGAATTGTGATTTCAAGAAGAAGCAGGATATTTTAACAACGGATAATCCCTATCAGAAAGCAATTAAACTATTGAGAATTCTGCGTGATATTTGAGTCTTTTATTTTTTCTCCAAGATTAAGAGCGGCAAACTAGAGTTAGTCTATGATAGTTAGGTCTACCTTGGCTGGTTTAGCCGGTATTTATTTGCAAAACGGCGCCGGGGTCCCCCCCGGGGGGGGGGGGGGGGGGGCGGGAGGGGGGGGGGGGGCTTAGCTTCAATTAAAATTTTCTGCTTCGCTACTAGAAAATAATCATTTACAATTAGAATATTTCTATTTTCAAAAAAAAATTCTTTAGAGATTACTAACGTTTAGCCGACAGAGAAAAGCTTAGTTATCAAAATCATTTATACAAATCTCTCAAAAATAAATTACACTTTAAAAAAAAACGCATCACCACTATATTTTGTGTGGATTTTTTAAAAAAAGTATATTACGATTCCTACGTGGACTTTGAAACATTTAGAAACAAATTAGGTAAGAAAATAAAGAAAGAGAGAGTCGCCAGAGGGTTGACTCAGGAAGATATGGATGACGGTGACGATGGGGTTCCTCATCGGACTATGCAGAATATCGAAACCGGTAGATCTAATCCAAATCTAAGAACATTATTTCGACTGTCAAAGAGAATGGATATATCTGTCAGTGATTTAATGGATGTATGAATAAGGCTTAGTCTTTCTCCCTTTCTGTTCTGATATCAAGAGCAGAAAGGGATATATTGAATATACTGAAAAGATTAAGATATTATTTCGCAAGGGGTAAGGTAAAGCTAAAAGTGCTTCCTTTGCCAAGTTCACTCTTTACGTGAATTTTGCCATGCTGTTTTTCGATGAATTCCTTGCATAGTATTAGTCCGAGTCCAGTGCCCTTTTCATTATCAGTTCCCATTTTCGTAAACTTGGAGTCAATTCTGAAAAGCTTATCAAGATTATCAGCTTTAATTCCTGTTCCTGTGTCAGAAATAGATATTTCAAGAAAATCATCCAATCGAGTTGCGGATAATTTTATTCTCCCATTAAAATAACTAAATTTGATAGCATTGCCAATTAAATTTCGAAGAATCGTGCTAAAAAGCGATTGATCAGCAAACACATGTATTCCGTCTTCCAAATCTTTTTCTATTACTATTTGTTTCTTGAATGCGCTCCCAATTAAGACCTGAAGAGTCGAATCTACGATGTCATTCACTGAGATGCTTTGCGGTCTGTAACTAATTTCCCCAGTTTGAGCCTTAGCCCATTGCATTAAGTTTTCTAAAAGAGAATAGGCTGATTTGGAAGAAGCATTGATTAACCTAGCAAAATTAGCGATTTCTTCTATCCGATGGTTTTCATCTTCGAGTATTTTGGATTCCATCATTTCTGAAAGGCCGATTATCCCTGCAAACGGATTACGAAGATCATGCGCTATGATGTTGAAAAATTTATCCTTAGTTGCATTAAGAGACTTTAGTGATTCTGTATATTCAATTAATCTTGCATAATTTTTTTTTGCTTCGGAAATATCTGAAACAATTGCGATATGATATTTGCTTTCATTACCGTCCAACTCAAGTGGAACATAGATTAAATTGACCCATATAATACTTCCATCTTTTCTAATGTATCGATTCTCCATTGTGACTAATTGCGTTTTGCCGTCGATTAGAAGGTGAAGTTTATCTAGGTTTTCAAATAAATCATCGGGATGGGTTATATCCAGAAAGCTAAGCGATCGGATTTCATCCATAGACAAGTTCAGTATTTCGCAATATTTCGGGTTAATCTGTATAAACCTACCAGAACTAGATTCAAGTAAAGCAATGCCTACCGGAACTCTTTCAAAAATCGTACTAAATTTAATCTCACTGTACCTAGATTCATTCTCTATCTTTTTTCTTTTCGTAATTTCTTCTGCCTTAAAGATAACGCCGATTACTTCGCCTAAATTGTTTTTAATTGGAGCATATTGTAGTTTGAACCAGTGTATATCTTTATCTACATAAAAACTTTGTTCAAAAAAGCATTGTTGTCCACTAAACGCCAAATTATAATTATCCTCGAATATTTTAAAATCTTTCTCCGATAATAAATCTAAAATTGAAATTCCAATACCAATTTTGAAATTGAATATTAACTTAGCCTGTTCATACGCCAATTGATTAAAAAATTGAATTTTTCGTTCTTTGTCAATGAATAGAATTGCTTCATCGCTATTATCAAGAACAGCGCGCATGTTCGCTTCTGATATAATTAGCGTTTGCTCCATTTTCTTTCTGTCAGTGATATCTCTTACGATTGCTTGAATGCGACCGTCTTCTAAAATTTTTCCATTTATCTCTGTGAAAATAGTAGTTCCATCTTTTCGAAGGAGGCGTCTTTCCGACAATACGGGATTGCCTTTTAATACTTCCGCGTAACGCAACGGGTTTTCTTGTAAATCTTCAGGCAAAATTAAATCCTGAACATGTTTCTCTAATAATTCTTCTCGAGAATAGCCTAACATTTGACAGGCTTTTGCATTTACTTCGACATATTTCTGATTAGCATTCGCAATGAAAATTCCATCAACTGCTTGTTCCATTAAGGTTCTATACTTCGATTCTTTTATCTTCAATTCCGTCTCAGTATTTCTTTGCTCAGTTATATCTATAAAACTAATTGCAATTTCTTTAAGATTTCCTTCTGAATCAAAAGACGGAGAGCCATTTACCTGTAACCAAACTGTGTCATTGGTAGTCGGACGAGATACTCCAATAATTTGATTGTAGATAGGCTTAAGAGTATTCTTGATTCGGTGAACGGGATACATTTCAAGCGGACAAATTCTATTATCCTCTAAAATAAAATGCCATGCAGGGTCAATACTTAGTTTGCCGCGCATTTGTTCATCTGCAAGTCCGAGCAATTCAGCAGCTCTCATATTATTCATGAGTATAGAAGTATCAGGAGCATGTATTACAACTCCAGCGTGTAGATTTTCGAGTAAACCGCGATAGCGCTGCTCACTTTCACGGAGAGCTTTCTTTAGTTTTGCTTCATTTACAACAGTGTGATCGGAAAATTTACTATGATCTGTCAAAGTTTAACCTCCTTGAAGAATTCTCATGAGATTTATATTATTTTATGACCATTTTTAGTGTTCCTTTTTTTTTATAGCAAGAGCATTTTATGGGTTTACAAGATGATATTTATCCTCTTTTTACACAAGGAGAGCTTATTTGCATTTAATTATTGCTCAGATAAAAAATGTCTTTACAAATTCAGAATTTACTATATAAGGTCAACTTCTTGCTGAGCATTCATAGATATTTTGGAGGAATCATGGAACTGAAATTTAGAGAAAAAGGTAAACACAAGATTGTTCGACTAATTGGGAGCATGGACATTTATACAGCATCAAAGGTAAAAAAGGAAATCACACAAATCATTGATGATGAAGAATGCGAGTCCGTTGTGTTTGACATGTCAGAAGTTCATCATATGGACTCATCTGGAATCGCTTTATTAGCGAACATTCAAAAGAAAATGAAGTCGAGTGGGAATAAATTTGGGCTTTTATCACCAACTAATGATATTATGGGTGTATTGAAGCTTTCTTCCTTGGATACATTTTTTACAATTCATAAAACTGACAATGATATAAAATAGACTGTAATTATTTGGGAATTAAAAGAAATTTTAGTTTAGTTGGGAAGTTTTTGCGAGTGAAGGGACTTGAACCCCCACACCTTTCGGCACCAGAACCTAAATCTGGCGTGTCTGCCAATTTCACCACACTCGCATGAATACTATAATTTAGCGTTTGACTTTTATGTCAAATGGTAAATAGCTTATTAGAATGAATACTATGCAAAATAAGGCAAAAGCTGATACTAGAGTATTCATTGTAGAGGATGACCCAACGATTCATATGCATCTTGAGTTCATGCTCAAGAATAAAGGTTACCTAGTAGTTGGGGCTGCGGCTAATAGCGTTGATGCAATAGAGTCTATTGGAATCACCAAGCCAGACTTAATTTTGATGGATGTTTCCATTGAAGGGGAACGAGATGGTATTGATACCGCGCTCATTATCAAAGAGCAATTCAATATCCCTGTAGTATTCATCACTTCTTTCTTTGATGAAGCAACGATCGCACGCGCCAAAATTGCTACTCCCTTTGGCTATTTAATAAAACCTGTAGCACCTAAAGACCTTTATGTAGCAATAGACATATCTCTCTACAATCACTCAGTCGAAACGCAAATAAAAGAAAATGAACAGTGGTTTTATACGAGTCTTAGTTCAATTAGCGATGGAATCATTACGATCGATAAAAACGAGAATGTAAAATTTATTAATGAAGCTGCCGAAAAACTTTTAGGTCTTACTCGTTCCGTTGTGGGAGAATCACTCAAAAATATTTACAATCCTGAGCATGCAATTTCCGAAATGCTGGAAACTACAGATGATAACGCCTTTGTAACGCATGTAAGAGATAATGTATATTTACCTCAAGCTGACGGATCTAGAATATTCTTAGAGGAAAACATACGACCGATTCTAAATACTAAAACGGCTGAATCCCTCGGAAAAATTATCGTATTCAAAGATATTACAAAGCGTCTCTTTCTGGAGCGGAAAATCGCCATTCGCCTCCGTTATGAAATAGGCGTGAGCAATTTTTCCAAAGTTCTATTATCTCCATTTACAAGCATTGAAAATCTGAGTAATGCTTTCAGAGAGTTACTTTTATCTCTAAGCATGACTAGAGTCAGTTACGCTAGCATTTCCCAAATTGGACATGAGATATTTTATTCAATTATTGAAGAAGTAGGGGCGAATGACTCTATTCCTCTATCCCTGAGTTATTCAGAAGGCTTTATTGAATATTTAAATGACTCTTTTTTACAATTGCGGAATAATACTTTACTCTTTGGAAATTTGCTGCAAATACCAAATAAATTACAACCTACAGCAACACTTCGTGGTATTAAATCCTACATTATCATCCCGATATTCTATCAGCATTCACTCGATGGATATGTCTTTATGGAAGACACAAATCAACTAAGAGAGTGGCCTGAAGAAGATCTACAGATTTTTCGAATCATCGGGGATCTATTGTCAACATTCATAGAAAGAACTAGAAATGAAAATTTGATTAAAAATCACAGAGACTATTTAGAAAAATTAGTCGAAGAAAAAACGAGTGAATTGCGCGGTGCAGTTCAGCTAGCGCAAGCGGCTAACAAAGCTAAGAGTGAATTTCTTGCCAGTATGAGTCATGAGCTAAGAACACCTCTCAATTCAATCATCGGTTTTTCGAAATTAATCAAACTTCCAGAGACGATGAATAAAGAACAGGAATTTATTCAATATATTAACAAAGCTGGAAATCATCTGTTGAGATTAGTGAACGATATATTGGATATTTCTAAAATGGAAGCAGGAAAAATTACAATTGTGAAATCAAATTTCCAAGTCTTTGAATCTCTTCAAAACTCTATTCTAATTATGATGCCCCAGGTAGCAAAAAAAAATATTAAGATTATCGAACCAGAAATGGTAGACATTGTTTTTAACGGAGACGAAAAAAGAATTCGTCAGGTTTTTATAAACTGTCTTTCCAATGCAATTAAGTTTACTGGCGAGCAGGGGATAATTGAAATTACCCTACGAAAGATAAATGACTTTATCGAAGTATCGTTCAAAGATAATGGAGTTGGAATTAGTCTAGAACATCAAAAGTTTATTTTTGATAAATTCTATCAAGTCGGTCAAGTTATGTATTCAGAAAACGAAGGTACAGGGCTGGGATTATCTATTTCTAAACATATTATCGAAGCACACGGAGGAGTAATTCTCTTAGAAAGTGAACCTGGAAAAGGCTCAACGTTTACTATCCGTTTGCCTCTACAAGTCCAAGGTGTCCGAAATGTTGTGTGATTCATTTTCGTTCTCCGAAGTCACTTGCCCTAGATAGCAAAATTTGCAACCGTAAATATGAACAGGTCTACGTCCATTCGAACCAAAGGAATCTTCCATATAGGCATATAAGAATTCAGTCTTCTTAAGTCCGGTTCCACAAACAGGACAAATTCTAGGACGTTGCACATTCTTGTCCCAATTTTTCCCATATACCTTTCTGGGGTCGGCACCTTGAAATTGCTCTTCTTTTTTTTCACGCTCTAATTTTTCTTTATCAATTCTTTTGTCTTCAGAAGAATAAAAGAACATGAGGACAATACCGATTAGTATCAAGGTAAATAAAATAGAAAAAAAACTTAGCATGTTTTTAAAAACTCAAATACGAATTGATTTTATTTGCCATTGTCTCGGGAACTTTGAAGCCACCGTCTTGCACACGCTCTATGTATTTCTTAAAAGAATACGAGTGTTGCGAAGAATGAATGAGTCCAAGAAAACAATCTGCTAAAGAGCTTTCAATCACATCGCATAACTCCACATCTTCGTCGAGCCTAAGTTCGTATTGGTGCAGCAACTTGCGATTAATCCCTCTACAAATCGATCTGTAGAAACCAAACTTAGTGAGTGCCAGTGAATTAAAATTTCTAATTTTTAAATCATAGTCAAGCTGTGCTAAGTTAATACAATCTACCACTTGCACGGGGTATGACTTATTAGAATATTCATATACAAGAGTATTGATTAAAAGATTTTTGTATAAATTCAAACGAGTGCAGTTTTCGTGATCGCAATCTCCAATTCTTCCTGGATCACAGTTTAAATACATTACGACATCAGTATCGGAATGCTCGGTTGCCTGACCAAAATTAACAGAGCCCATTAAATCAAAGGCTATACTGTCTCCTGACGATTCAATGAGAGTAACAAATCTCTTAAAGTCGTTAATTCTATTTCTAGAAACAATAGTCTCGTGACCGCGGAAAAATTTTTTTAGCCCGTTGAATTCTTTTATAATCGGATGATTTTGAAATCGTCTAATGCCCATTATCTTCTCACAAACTCTTCTTCTGTAACAGGTGAATTTTCCATTGTATAGTCTACTTTTAAAATCTTATTGGTCGTATCAACTTGCATCAAATGCTTTTTTTCTCCATCGACTAATCGATATAATCCGACAGAGCTAACTAATTTATTTTCAAAGGTTATTTCCGCAAAAAATCCGCCTGGCTGAAATCCATATACTGAATCCACTGCTCCGAAATTCGAAGGATTTAAAAAAACAGTCTTTCCTTTTTTCAAAATTCCTTGGTCTTCATGCACATGACCTGAGAGAACTAGGCTTGGTTTTTTTTCTGCATCGTCTAAATATCTTCTAATTCCCTGTGAACCAATATTACCAAATCCAGGTATCTTATCAAAAAAACCATAGGCTGGATCATGTATCAAAGCAACATCAGGCAATTCTTCTTTGAAAAAATCTTCTGGTTCACTGTAAGATTGTCCGTGCTTATTGTATTCATGAAATTTTACCGCTAACTTCTGAGGAATCCCTGAAGTGGAAATCGGGGCGCCACCATATCCTGCAAATTTTAATCCACCAAATTCCATCGACTTTCTGTGAATATCTAATTCATAAAGAGCAGTGTATTGCAAATCGATATCGTAATTTCCAGGAAGCAAAATACAAGGCGAACCAGCGTAAGCCTTAATCAATCGATCAATGAGTTGGTATTTTTCTTTCATCGTCTTGGCAGCTTTATTAAACAACTCTCTATAGCGGATTGAGGATTGCTGGACGTCATCAGAATACTTACTAGAAAAGCGGATAACACGCGTTGCATAGTCGTAAGGAGTAATATCATCCCCTGTATTCTTTGCTAGGATTTCTAATTCTTCCTGATAAGTGCAAAACTCAATAATCCTATCATCACTAAAGAATGCTTTGTATATTATATCCCCTGACAGCAAATAGAGATTAGGCGAAGTTTGCTGAAAGACATCTTTCATTCCTTTTAAGCCATCGTGAATATCCGTTAGATAAATTATTTTCATCTAAATTCCATACCCATTTACAAAAGAATCTGAATCTAAGCGAATCGGTTCGACAACAACAATGTCTGTCCCAAACATATCCATTAAAGATTTTACTAATATACTTGACCTAACTAAAAAGAGGATTTTATGATTATGCGCTGATAGTTTCTTAATTTCAATATTATGAGCCGTATTGATTTTATTCAGGAAATAATCGAGATTAACCCTTATCTCATTGTTTAAGCGGGTGAGACTTAGAAAATTAGGAAAAAGTTCTGCAATCGTTTGAATTATATATCTCTTATGAAAAATATCAAAGGTTGAAATAAAACGAACTAGATCAAACTTGCGAGGTCTGCTATCCCATATTTTAAAATCAGAAATTCGAAAACGAACATTGTTGTGTCGAACCCAAACAGGAGTTAGCTCCACTTTGTAATTTACACTCTCCACGCGAAAAAATTTTGCAAGAGGATAATCTTTAGTAATAAAATTTCCTTCTAGATAAACCTTTCCCTTATTTGAGTCAATGGTAAATGTATCGAGGGTGTCTGTTTCTTCTACTACTTCTAAATACAAAAGCTCATTGATATAGCGCAAATTCAGACTTACCCGATAGTCTTCTTTGATTTCTTCGGCGGCACTGAGAAGCATATCAATTGATTTCTCTGGTTGAAACAAATCCCAAATGGGCGTAGTCATAATTTGCTCAGTAGTCTTCAGAACTTGTCCTAATTTTCTACCAGCCTTTCGAACCAAAAAATCAATCATAGATATTTTCACTGTTTCCATTTTTCAACATGAAATCAATCGTTAATTTCAAATAAATTGCAAAAAGGATTCGTTTTTCCATTCATATCCCTTGGTATTTTTGACTCATAAATGTAAGTTTTCCAATGAATGATTTCACTTCTTCTTTATTCTTTCGATAGAACGGATTTCTCCGTCTTTGATATAATATCTTTAGCAAAGCGTTCACTGAACCCCGATAGAAAACCAATAATAGCAAATATGTATTTATCATTTCCGCCATTCATGTTCAAAGGAATAAACCCGGACATGACGAGTGCAGAAATAAAAAGGGAAAAGATAACACCGATTATCGGCTTAAAAAAACCAGTTAGGAATAAAACACGGTGATCATTTACATCGTAAAATTTAGTTTCTGCATTGGTAAGTCTTGTTGCCATACTGAGAACGCTTCCCCATCCAGCACTTAACACAGTGATTAAAATTAGTGGAAATTGCAAGTTGAGGCTAATCATCATTTCATTCAACAATTTATAACCGAGGAAAACCGCGATATGCCCAAGAATCGTTGTAACAAATATTCCAAATAATACAATGGAAAGCGGAGAATTAAGAGTAAACAGGGATCTCCATAAAAAATTACCTACTTTAATATTGACTGAAAGACGATCTTCTAAATCCTCAATTAACAATTCGGCCAATTCCAAATTTGGCTTTGATTTAGTCATAGCTACAAATGCCATTTCTGCTTTTTGTAAAAGTAGAAAATTATTCGATTTTTCAATATCTGAAAGCAAATGAATGAGCCGTGCTAAATTCTTTTCCAAGGAAGGTTCAATTTCTTTTTCTATGCGTTTCAAAATTAGATTACTCAATCGAGTTAATTTTTCAGTATGCGCTTTTTCTATATTCATAATGCCTTCCTTTGTTTTATGAATCCTTATTTATAAATAAAAAATGACAAGCAATAAATTGGAGAAGAAAAAGGAATTTGCCACAGAGTCACTGAGGTATAGAGAGAAGCTGCTGAATATAGTGAGTTTATCATTAACCGCTCAGTTTCTTTTTATACCAAAGGGCAAATACAGTAGAATAGAAATCACTAAGGTAATTCCTTCCATCGAAATTAGATACCAGGGATAATGACCAAGATGATTAAAAAATGTGTTGTTATAGGTGGGCTTTGAGATAAACATATAGTTTGCGTTTACAAGTGAGTTAACTCCAAAGACGAAAGCCCCAAAGACGTTGAGAAATATCAGCAGTTTCCACAAGGAGACTAGCTTCGGTTTATATCCCTGTATCCAAACCATATAAGCACTTGCTAATATAATAACGGCGTGAGAGATAAAGAAATGATAAAACCGAAAATGCGGAAATCCAAGCCAGAGCTCAGGTGATACAATCGCAACTATCGCACCACCGATCCCAATAAAATAAACTACTTCAAAAATTTGATAACTCCGCAGGATACGCATGATTATACTCATAAATATGGAAACATCACAGAGTTGTAGGGGAAGTCCAAATTCAATTTTCCAACTCTTCGTTGTAATATACAGTATTGCAATAAAACTTCACCCGCTAAAAGAACAAACGCAATCAAATATCGAAAAAGCTTTTCTGCTTTTGGACTTCCGTGTATTTGTTTTCTAAAAAAAAGACTGATATAACAGCGATGAATGTGAGGATAATAGCTATCATATGAGAAATAGAAAACATCTCAAAGCGCGGCTCCATTGTATAGAAGTTGAAGAGGTTCATCTATTAATCGAAGGTAACTTTATTCATAAAAATCTCTTGTAAGTAAACTGTAAATAGGAAATTCTGCAAATAGAATGTCTACTGATACTACAAATTCGCCCGATCTACGAACAGTCCGTCTTAATTCGGCGGCTGATATTCCAAAGGATTTTAAAGTTCATACGGATATCAATCGATGGAATCCTCTTAAGAGAATTCCCATTTTGAATTGGTATATTATGGCGGAAATCATTGGTCCATTTCTCGTGGCACTCGCTTTTTTTACAGTCATCTATATGAGTATGGCTCTCCAAAAAATGGTTGGACTTTTTGTGGGGAAGGGTGTGGATTTTTTCCGGCTACTGGATTATTTCGGTTATCTGCTAGGAAATACTTTGCCCTCGACAATTCCTATGGCTTGTCTCATGAGTGGGATCATGGCGGCAGGAAGACTTTCAGGAGATTCCGAAATTACAGCGATGCGGTCAGCCGGTGTTAGCTTCACGAGAATATATGCGAATTTCCTAATATTCGGATTTATGTCTGCACTCTTTGTTGGATATTTGAATTTCTATCTTGCTCCGGAGAATACTCGCAAGATGAATGAATTCAATAATTGGATAGCGGCTTACAACCCAATGCTTGCTGTAACTCCTGGACAATTCAGTGGAGATCAAACCCAGGAACTATTTCAAAAAAAAGGACGGACTCTTTATACAGAAGGACTCAATCGCGAAACCGGTGAACTCTCCGGAATCCAGATTCGTGAATGGGAAATTTACATGGAGGGGAATGAGTTTATTCAACACAATAATATTACAATCCCGATGGGAGGTTCGCGGGTAACACAGATTATCTCCGCTAAGACTGGAAATATTATTGAAAAGAAAAATTCAAAAGGAGAATATGAAAAATCCGTCCGACTCAAAGATGGATTCGTCTTAGAATGGAATGAAAAGAAAGATGGATTTGTAGTAACTGATTTCATGGGTGGAGAAATGGATTATAACATTCCAACCGAGAAAGAAAAAACTGTGATAGGATTTAATATCAAACCAGAAACTTTCTCTTTTCCGCTACTTATAAAAATTAGAAACAGCATCCAATCAGAAGGCTTAGAAGAAATTCCTGGACTTGAAATTTTAAAAGAGATGAATATTTCTATTAAAGGCGTTGATGGTTTAAACCAACTTGTTGAAAAAATGAAGATGGAAATTATTTTGGATTCACAAAAGGGAACAGTCTCTTCCTCCGAGATGAGTAATCGTTATGCGGTATTTACACAGCTACAAGGATTATTAAAAGACACCAAGAAAACACTGATTGCATTTAATATCGAAATTCATCGTCGACTTGCCATGCCCGTATCCTGTCAGATTTTTTTCTTTCTTTCCTTTCCACTCGGGCTTGTTGTAAAACGCTCCGGCAAAGGAATGAGTTTTACTTTGGCTATCGTATTTTTATTTATCTACAATGCTTTTTTTATTCTGGGGAGTGGAATCTCTTACAAATCAAATGTGCCCGATTGGATAGGACCCTGGAGCGCCAACATCGTAATAGCCTGCATCAGCGTCTACATCATGGCATCGCGAACAGACATTAGCTTTAGAGATAGTTTTATTGGAAAACTCTTTTTCTGGATAGGGAAGCGTCTTAGTCCTACGGTAGAAAAACTAAATGCAAAACTTTCTCCCATTTGGATTTGGGTTAAAACAAAATTATCCCCTATCACAAAACCAATTGGCAGATTCTTTGGTTTATTTTTCTCTAAATCAAAAATTCCATTCGTATTTTTGTTCCAATCTCTCTTGAAGTTAAAAAATCGCTTTAAAAGGAATTAGGTAACGGGTTATTTTTCTTTTTTCTTTCTCAGTGTTTCCATTGTGATTGGGTATACGCGGGAGTCTTTTCCTTCCTGGTTATTCGCAACTAGGTGAATCGAAGAGATATAAGGCTCTACAATGCTGATTTTATCTAACGGTGTAACAACGAGTAACTGCAAACCGAGCTGTTTAAATAAGTCCATGGCGAATCTGGAATTCTGATTGTCTAGATTATTAAACATCTCATCAATCACCACTAAACGGAAAGATTTCTTTTCTCTAATTCCAAATTGATAAGATATTGCAGAGGCTAATATAGTATAGGCGAGTTTTACAGTTTGACCACCGGATTTACCTGCACTGGAATCATAGACTTCTTTTTGCTTTCTGTCTTCGCGGGTAAGTTCGATTGCACGGAAGTCAAGCCAATTGCGAACATCAGTGACAAGCTTAACCCATCTGTCAGTATTTTCGGAACTTCTATTTTTAAGTTTATCGAGTAAATCTCTTATCTTTAGAAATTTTACCTCGTTTTCTTCTGGACGCTCTAAGTCAGGGATACACTCTGTTAGCTCACGCTTGAAATCAGAGATTTCCACATTCACAGTAGGTTGACAATCCAATTGAATAAATGTATAACCTGCAATATAATCAATTGTTTCTAATGCTTCGTTTAATTCATCGATCTTTAAAAGGATTTCTTTTTCCTGGTCGTTTAAATCTTCTCTAAATTCAGCAATTTGGTGTGCTACTTTTTCATCCATCATTCGTCTGAATTTTTCTTGGTATTCGGGAAGTTTATCATTTTGAATTTTAGTTAGTTCTCTTCTGAAATCAGGAATAGATTCTATTTCTGCGGTTAACTCAGTAGTTTCCGTTTCAAAGTTTTTGATATAGGCTTCCATCTTTCGAACGATTGTAGTTAGAAATTTTTGCTTTGCTTCTTCTTTGTCTTCTTTTTGTTTCTCAAAGAAAGTATGCAGTTCATTTTGTTTGTTCTTAATGTTTGCGAGGCTAAGTTTATTTGTCCCCGTGATACGTTTTTCAATTTCTGGTTTGTATTTGGCATACTCATCGTCTTTAATCAGCGCAAGCACACTCTCACATTCTTTGATCTCAGTCTCATATTCTTGAATGTCGCGTTCCAGGTTATGGCGTTTCTTATCAAATTCAGTTCTATCTCGCTCTAGTTTTTGAATTTCTTGTTTAATGCTATCTAGTTTTTCTTGAATTTTTTTAAGACTATTCGTTGATACTTCTAGTTCTTTTCTGTGAGATTCTGTTTCTTTAATTACCTTTTCGATTGGATCCGTATCTATTTCTGAATAATTTTCGAAGCGCAAAATCTCTCTTAGCTCGATGTCATTTTTCTGAATTGTTCTTTTTTCTTTATCGAGGGCATCCATTTTAGAGTAGGCATCTTCGTATTTTTTTTCGAAGTTTTTTAATTCTTCTTCAAGTGCCTTCACTTTATCTGTATTAGACCATCCTAATATATACTTGGACTTGTCCTGAATAGAATTCCTATCGTCTTTCTCATGCCTTGTGCGGGAATGCTTGATTAGCCCCTCGCGGGTGACGGCTCTATCTTCTTTTTGAAAATCTTTTAAGGAGTCTGCACAGATATAATTAAAATCATTTAAAATTCTAGATTCAAGCCAATAGGTGAAAGGAGAATTTGGTTTAAATTCTAACTTATAAAACAAAGAATCAGAAGAATTCGGCTTGGTATTGCGGTTATCGTTTTCAATCATTCGAAAATAAACCAGCTTTCCTCTGAGTCTTGTCTTATTGATAAAATTATTCACTTCCATATAGTGTTTATCTGGCACAAGTAGGCTTCTTCCAAAATTGTTTAGAAGTTTTTCGATAGCACCTTTCCAATCAGACTCCTTTGCTTTTACTTGCATGAGTTCACTGGCATATGGCAATTCGTCGATGGGAATATTTAAAGCTTCGCAGATTTCTCTACGCATTTCAATTTGAAGACCCGGAAGAGAATCTTTTCTTGTTTTCAAAGAATTCAATTCTAATTCAAGCTCTTGTTTATTTGTGTGTAAATTGTTTCGAATAATAACCCATTCATCTCTTTTCTTCTCGATTTCTTTTTGGTGATCAAGATTTTTTGTGATCTTAGATTCTGCTAACTTTTTATTTTCATAAAAACTTTCTTGCGAAATTTTAGTTTGCAAAAGTAAATTAACAGCCAGATTTCTATACTTATCAAATGCAGTCTGGCGGGTAACGAGAACTTTGCGTTCATCTATTAATTGCTTCTGGAGTTCAGTGATTCTTCTTCCAACAGAATCATTTTCTAGCGTCGCATAAAGACTTCTTTCTTCTTCTCTCTTGCGAGTTAATTCAGAGACCGACTCTCCTGTCATGTCTGTCATTTTAGAAAGATTAAACTTTGTAGTTTCTAGATTTTCTCGAAAGAGTGCAATTTTCTCTTTTGAAAAGAATGCGGGTAATACGAATATACTTCCCTGGATGTTTTGAATTTCTTGTAAAATTTCCTCATATTTTATAGCATCTTCTTCAATGGGAACAAGTTCTTGCATTTGCTTACGAGCTTGCAAAATCGCGTTATAACTATCGTTTAAATTTTTGTAATTCTTATCTAAATCTTCCACTAGTTGATTCATATCATGTTTTTCTAGCATATGCTCACGAATGAATTCTTTTAAATTGCCGATAGATTTGATGGCAACGATTTGATTAAATAAATCGAGTGCTTTTTCAGAACGAAGCCCTACATTTTTTATAAACTCGTGAACATATTCTTTAAAGGAGTCAAAGATCTTTACTCCTTCCTGTGAGCGTAGAGTTTTTTTGAATTGTTTTATATCACCCTTGTGGTTAAAATCTTCTTTTATGGTTAATTCTTTTTCGCCCACTAGATAAAATTTATCCAAAGCTCCATTGTTAAACCACATGACCTGTGCAATTGTCGCATAACGTTTAATTTCTTCACTGTAAAAGACTGCGAGTAAAATCGAAATATGCCCCTCGCCAGGCTCGCGCATTTTTAAGATTTTGCTTCCGAGCGCCTCGTCTGTGGTCTTACCGTAATTACCTTGAATATAAGTTTTTTCATCTCTGTCTCTTTTGCGCTCTGTTCCACTTGCCAGGTTATAATTTCTTTTTTGGGATGGGACAAGTAGTGTGAGCAGTGCATCGACTAATGTAGATTTACCAGAACCGTTTGCACCTGTGATTAATGCAGTTTTACCGCTTGTGTCTACTGAATATATTTTTCCATTGCTAAACGTTCCCCAATTTAAAAATTCTAAACGGAGGAGACGATAGCCCATTTCGGTATTGATTTCAGTCATCTTGAAGAGTCTTTCTGTCATTGTTTTCTAAAAGCCTTGCCTTAATGGAATTTAATTCTTCTGCGCGAATTCTAACCTTAATGATCTTTTCTATCTGGTAAAATTCTGTCTTTTCTTTCTCGATGCGACGAAGAAAACCAAGCTCTACCACTTTTGCGATTAATCTTTCGTATTCTCTATATTGAGCTGCTTCGTTTTGTGTCTTTGGATAAAAGGGATTTAAAAGTTCAAATAGATCTTCTTTTTTTAATAGATTCGCCATGTTTGTATCTTCAATGACTTGCTCTGCTAATTTCTCTCGAAGCAACACACATAAAAGGGTTATATCAAAGGGTAGGGGGACACGTCTTGTTATCCGTGGAAGACCTAGATCATCATCACCCGAAGGTTGATATAGATAAGCAAAGCCATCATCCGTATCAATAACTAAATGAAGTCCAATCTTATCGAAGTATTTTTTTAAATCTGTCTGATAGGTAGAGAGTTGATCCCATTCTTTTGGATCCAGATCGTAATTGACCGGTCCTTTTAGTAATTTTAAAACGGCACCTGCGTAGGGTAAAGTATGTTCCATTAGATATTATAAACCACCTTTGGAAATTTGATTGAAACGGTTTCGTCATCGTCTTCCGAAATTGTAAATTCTACTTTTTGCGAATTATCAACAGTATGATGTTCTCGATTGGAAGCAATCCAGAGATATGTAACGAGCTCTTCTACGCCTTTCTTTAGCGGATACTTCTCAATTACTTCTCTGAGCTCTACTTTCGGCTTGTATTTTAGAAGCGAATCAATATTAGCCAATAGCTCGTCGATATTAATAGAGCTATTTCGCATAAGTAGCTCCATAATCTCGGGACTCATTTCATTATTTGCATTTTCTAGCGCATAATCAATCTTAAGCCCTTTGTCTTTTTTCTCCCAGAGTGGTCGCTCGATTGGGAGATAAATTTCAGGAAAGCTTTCTACGGAATAAAAATCCTTTTTCGAACCAAGCGCCGCTTGATTTTTAAGGGCAAGACTTTTTATATCGTTGATTATATCTTTAATGCGTCGATTTTCTTGTAGACTCTTATCCGATAAAGCCTTTCGAATTTGATCTGCCATTTTATCCGTTGCCCGATTTACTTTTCGACCTGAATCAAGAAGTTGCTTTTTTAATTTTCGCAAAAACTGACTTTCATCGATGGCGCGAATATCTTCCCTTTTATAAAGAGTATTTATAATTCTCTCAAATTCGTCTTGCCTCGCAGGAGAAAGTATAAATTGCCAGAATGCTTTAAAGCTTTTGCCTTGCTCTGAATTCATAAGCTCTTCATCAGCATTTAGCACATACTCAAGAACCGCCCCTTTTGTAGAAATCTGGTTCATGTATTTGTTTTGCGTTTGCTTGGTTATATCAGAGAAGTTACGCTCGATTTGCCGGAAGTCTGCGACTAATTCTTTAGCTTCTTTTAAGGCTAATTTGAATTGTTCTACAATTTCTCTTTTGTCTAATTTTTTAATTTCCCCGCCGGACTTTAATCGTTCAATTTCTTGTTCGATGCTTTTCTTTTGAGCTTCTAGAATTCGAATCCGGTCTTGCGAAGTCGCAACGTTATCTTCTACAAGTTCTTTTAAAAGGTGAAATATATTTAAAAACCGAGAACGAGTCGATACAACTTCTCCCAGTTCAATTTTTTCAATTTCGGAAACCCATTTGAATACAGATTCTATTTCAGGAGTGATTTCAATGTAAAATTCTGATTTTGTTTCTTCATAAAATTTTCGCACAAAACCGTCATTAGCCCATTCATTGATATAATGATCAGAGGATAATAATAATTCGTTCTCTAATAAGTTTTCTTCCTTGAAGGATTCAATCGTATCCTTTAGAGTTCGAGCAAATGCTTCCGCTTCAATGGTTAATTGGTCGTAAACCTTAAACTCTGTATAAAGAAAGCTTATGATAAAAGCGGCGTAATCTTTTTTAAATAATCGAAAAGCTGCCGAATTCTTGACTAGATTTTTAATTCGTGGGTAATTCATTTTTTTAGGAAGGCATTATAAAAAGCAAGGGAAGCACCTAAACGTGAGAGCACATACTCTCGATTTGTCGCACTTACGCGACTCTGGTATTTCTCTTCAGAATAAATTCGAATTGCTTCTAAAAACTCCTTACTAGAATTTACTGTTCTTAAACTTTCTTTCTCCTTTAATGTCAATGCGTCAAAGGAATTAAAAATTCTGCTCCCCGTAATTAAGGGTAGTCCGAAATAGGCGGGCTCGAGGACATTGTGCACTTTATTGTGCGAAGCCCCACCTACATAGGCAATTTTTCCATAAAAATATGCAAAAGCCAGTATACCTAAAGCATCAAAAAGAATAATTCTATCTTTACAAGGATTTTTTACTTCACTATAAAGGGAAACAGTAAGTTTACGTTCTCGCAAATATGCCTGAATTTCTTGGATTCTCCCTACATCAACCTTATGCGGAAAAATCCAAATAGAATACCCCAAGTCTAAAACCTTCTCAATCTCGGCTAGAACGACTTCATCGCATTCTTTGTAGGTCGAGGCTAGAATTAGAACCGGATTTTTGAGGTAAGACTCCGCAAATTCCGTGAATTTAGAGTCTGGCTTCTTACTTTTAATCTTATCTACGACAGAGTCAAACCTTGAATCACCCAAAGACTTCACCGAAACCGAATTATCTGTCAATTCCTGAAAGGGTAAAATCATAGACTCGTTAACCGAACCAATCCCAGAAAACCTTGCGAAAATCGCTCTCGTGAGGCTACGCGCAAAAAACGATGTGCGCTTTGATTTTGGATCGAGGACAGCGGAGGCAAGGAAAACTTTGCAGTTGTGTCGCTTTGCAGCAAGAATCAAATTAGGCCAGGAGTCCCAAGCCATTAGAACAAGGGAATCCGGCTGAAATTTTTCAAAAATAAAATCATAGGCAAAATAAAAATCTAGAGGAAGGCGAAAGCTAAGATAGGTATTTTCCAAATCATAATTTTTTTCCTGAACGCTCTCTGAAAAAACCGACTGAATTATCAAACTATTCGGCTCGTTTTCTTTTATAGATTTTGCTAAGGCCTTGCACTGGTCTAATTCTCCTACCGACGCCGCATGAAGCCATAAAACGCGATTGATTCCTAATTCATAAGGAATCTTCCTTATTTTTTCTTTATCCGCCTTACGCTTGCCAAGAAAAACTTTTGCCTTTTCACTGAAAAGTGAAGCAATCAAAGTGATTGGATAGATTAGAAATGTAAATAGAATATAGAGACCGACCATTTTGTTCTAGTTTGTTTTTAGGTATAAGTTTGTCATCTTGTAATTTACCAACTTAAAGACTAACAATCAAGAATTGGTTTTGCTTTTCCATACAAAATATTTCTACTAGCCGACTTAGGTAAATCCATCAGCTAACATTGAATAAAAAGAACTTTATAGAAGAGGCTATCCTAAATTAATGGAAATAGAGATTAGAGTAAATGTAAAATGAATACAAAGTTGAGTCTCATGCTTAAAAAATTCTGGACAGCATTGTCTTTTGGAATGTTCTTTGGCTGGCTATTTCTTTGGGCATACAGTGCTTATACTCATATTGCGCCTAATTCCAATAAGCCGTCGATTAAATTATTAGAAACCAAAGAAGAGTGCAATTTACAAACAAGAGACTGTAACTTCAAACTTCCCTCAGGAAGTGAATTCAAAATTAATTTTTCCCAAAGACCGGTCTCTCCTAACAGGCAAACAGACATTATCCTTAATGGAGAAGATTCAGTCCTTCAACCATTCGCTATAGATTTTAACGGTGCTGAAATGGAAATGGGTTATAATCGATCCGATTTTTCAAAGGTAAAGCCAAATACGTATAAAGGAAAATTTATTTTACCAACTTGTTCGACTAAGACTTTTAAATGGAGAGCGATTCTTTTATTTAAAGACAGGGAAGAAAAAATAGTAGGTGTTCCTTTTTACTTTGATGTAAATCAGAATTAAAAGATTTGAAAAACAATTAAGTGAAAGAGTGAAAATAAAATACAAGGATATTAAAATGAGAAACCTATTTATACTAACATTGTTCGTAATTGCATTTCAGTTTAGCATAGCTGATTCTAAAAAAGAGATCACAGTAGAAAATGCAAGAATCAAAGCTGTTCCAGGTGCAAGCCAAAACACCGGCGGGTTTATGGTATTAAAAAATTCTTCCACAAAGGATGTCAGTTTGGTTAAAGCTGAATCCGATATTTCCAACTCCGTCGAATTACATACTATGATGATGGTAGATGGTGTAATGAAAATGCGTCCTGTCGAAAAAATTGAAATCAAAGCAAATAGCTCTGTAGAATTAAAGCCAGGCAGTTTTCATGTAATGTTTATCGGGCTAAAAGCACCATTGAAAGTAGAAGAAAAGAAAAATCTAACTTTGACTTTTAGCAACGGGCAGAAAGAAATTCTGTCTATTCCCGTAAAAGAAATAACTATGAAATAACGTCAACTAAAGGTATATTTCTAAATACCGAAATATACCTTATGAAATTAAAAAGAATATCTAAATTCATTGTTATCTTCTCTTTGTGTTTTCAGTTCGTTATACTCGATTCACAGGAATCGGAAGACTCGACTAAAAAAATCGAAAAGAAATGGGGCTGGGAAGAAGGCGAAGCAAAGTCAACGATCAAGAAAGAAATAAATCTTGAAAATCCGGTTCCTACTTTTTTAACTCAGTTTCAACCTGTAAAACAGGAATTCCCAATCAACCCCGCAATGGAAAATATAATCAAAGGAAAAGCGGGAACCAAAATCACGATACCGGCTAATTCCATTTCGCTCCCATCGGGTTATAAACGGGGAGATATTCTTACATTTGAATTGATCGAGATTTATAATGACCTTGATTTTATTACTTCTAGCATAGGCTTATTTTATTTTGACCCAAATCCGAATATATTTGAGTCTGCCGGAATGTTTAAGCTATCAGCGACTTATTACGATAGACCGCTTCATTTAAAAAGAGGAGTCAAGTTAAAAGTGGAGATTCCGCATATAATTCAAACAAATAGAAAAATGAAAATGTATAAATTCGATGAAAGAGAAGGCTGGACAGATAAAGGAAATCTCTCCTCTTTCGAAAGAACAAAGTCTATCGAAGAATCATCAGACGGACCAAAAAGTTTTCAAGACGAAGGTCGCTCTTTCTTATTTAACGCAATGGATGATTTTAAATGGTGGAATTCTGATTATCCCAATCCAGACACAACTTGCATTGAAGGTAAAGTTTTAATTACAGAGGCTAATCCTCCTTATTCGGTAACTTCTGTAGGAATAGATTATAAAAATGCTTCCACACGTTACGCAGACGGCACCAAATTTCAAATGAATGTCATTAAAGGCAAAAAAGTGAAATTAATCGCAATGGATGCAAGAGGAAATATTGGATTATTAAAAGAAATAAATACAGGTAGTCTAGCCACATTCCTAAAAGAAGGGGATAATGGCAAATGCACCGACGTAGGTGCAATCGAAATAAAAACTATATCTAGAGATATTCTACGTGATAGAAAAAAACTATTAAACCATTTGGGATTAGTTGATATAACCCAGCCTTAGCTTTTAAAATGAGAATACAGACTAGAAAACTTCTTACTCAAAAAATAAGCACAGAATCCGCCTGGCAGCTTACCGCCAGTATCCTCCTTTATGAATAACTCTTTTGAAAAATAAGATCCTTCTGATTTTATATACCCTTGTAAAATCCGTGTAAGTGTAAGCGGAGAAAATCCAGTAGAATGACAGGACAAAAGCACAAACTCTGGCTTATTCTCACAAAGCTTCATCATCTCCTCAATCAGTGGAATTAAGTCATCTTCGATCTTCCAAATTTCGCCCTTAGCTCCTCGACCATAAGTAGGCGGATCCAGGATAAATCCTTTGTAAGGATGATTTCGTTTTACTTCTCTTTTTAAAAATTTTAAAACATCATCTTCAATCCAGCGCACTTTTTTATCAGCAAGACCGGAAAGTTGTGCATTTTCTCTAGCCCAAGCAATCATTCCTTTTGAAGAATCCACATGACATACCGGATAATCTCCATTTAACGCGGCTAATGTGGACATGCCGGAGTAAGCAAAGAGATTTAGAACTTCAAAATTATTTTGAATCTCTCCCATTTTTTGGATTAATTCCCAGTTCGATTCCTGTTCGGGGAAAATGCCTATATGCCCGAAGGGAGTGAGTTTTATTTTAGCAGAAAGACTTCCGATTTCAATCGAAAAACTTTCAGGAATCTTGCGGTAAAACTTCCATTGTCCACTACCCGTATCATTTTTCGTGTAGTGTGCATCCGGCTTTTCCCAAAGTTTAGGATTGGTTTTTTTATAGGGAGAGCCTAGGGCTGGGCGTATCAATTTATATCCACCGATGATTTCTAATTTTTCATAATCACCAGAATCGATTAATTTGTAAGAACTACTCATGCTGTCATTTTTTGAATTCAAATCAGTCGTGCAATCCTAAAAAAGCGTATTGCCACAGAGTCACTGAGACACAGAGGACTATGGAATGGTGTCAGTTTTATTCATGTGCATCACTTGAAAGAGAACTAATAAAAAAGAAAATATAACCATGCAACTGAATTCTAGCATGAATTATGAAAATAAGCAATATTTTTTTAAGCAGACTCTCTCGAATTCCCTCCGTGTCTCTGTGCCTCTGTGGCAAAACTTTTTTCTTCTTTTCATTTTTTACATTTAAAAAATATTCGAATCATGAATTTATATGATTTATCTAAGTATTTAAACCAATCCATTTCTCTTTCCGGCTGGGTTCATGCCAAACGAGGAAACAATAAAATCCAATTTTTACAAATTCGAAACTCCGGCAAGATTATTCAAGTAGTTTGCGAAAAGGAAAAACTGGGCGAAGTCGCTTTTGAAAAAATCAAAGCCCTTCCTCAAGAGACATCTATTGACCTAAAAGGCACCTTAGTGGTCTCCGAAAAATCGGAATTAGGGTATGAAATTATATTAGGTTCTTATAATATAGTTGGGGATTCGCACGATTATCCAATCACACCCAAAGAGCATGGACCGGATTTTTTACACAACAACCGACATCTATGGCTTAGATCCAAGCGCCAACTATCAATTCTCCAGATACGAAATGAATTGTCTTTTCAAATCAGAAAATACTTTCACGAAAACCATTATGTATTAATCGATACTCCGATTCTGACTGGTTCTGTTGGCGAGAGTGCAGGCACACTTTTTGAAACCGAATACTTCGATGAAGGCAAAGCATACTTAGCTCAAACAGGTCAATTGTATTTGGAAACAGCAATTTTTGCGCATACGCAGGTCTATTGCTTTGGTCCGACTTTTCGTGCAGAAAAAAGTAAAACAAGAAGACACCTCACCGAGTTCTGGATGCTCGAAGCAGAGACGGCAAATTATCACAATGAGGAAAATATCAATCTACAAGAAGATTTTATTCGCAAAATTGTAACGGATACTGTCAATTCGTCGCTAGGACATTTAAAAATTCTAGAGCGTGAGCCAGAAACAATATTAGGATATGTGAATAGACCTTTCAAGAGAATTTTATATAACGAAGCAATAGAAATTCTAAAATCAAAAGGGGAAGGTATAGAATGGGGAGAAGACATCAATGCAGAGAGAGAATATATTTTAACGACTTATTTTGATGGTCCCGTATTCGTAATGAATTATCCAAGATCAATCAAAGCATTTTATATGAAGCAAAACCCACAAGATGAGCGAACTGTTTTATGTGCTGATTTAATTGCTCCGGAGGGAGTTGGAGAAATCATCGGCGGATCAGAGCGGGAAGAAAATTACGATAAAATTGTAGAGCGGCTAAGAGAAGAAAACCTCCCAGTAGAAAGCTATTCCTGGTATTTAGACTTGAGAAAATACGGCTCCGTTCCTCACGCGGGCTTTGGTTTAGGCTTAGAACGATTAGTCGCCTGGATCTGTGGACTTCCTCACGTTAGAGAATGCATTCCATTTCCAAGACTTATGGGTAGACTTTATCCTTAACTGATTTCTGTCGAGTATGGAATTGGTTTAGAGCCTTTCGTATCAAGATTAAAATCAATCTCTAAATCAATTTCATTCGAAAAAAGAGATTCAATTTCTTTTCGAAATTGTTTCTCTGCGGCAAAAGAAAATGGGTGTAGTCTGCGAATAGATAATTGAAGGCTTAAATCCTTTCTTTGCCTGTATTCATATTGGAGAATAGGGTAACGCTTCATTATCCGCGTAAGATCAACTGGATTGACTAACTGATTTTTCTTATTGTAAAATAAAACCTGTCTTCGCATTTCCATTTCATAGAGTCTGGGAGTAGGGTCACCGCAGGAACAGGTTTCAAATTTCAATTTGGCTCTATCTCCTGTTTTGTAGCGGAGTAGAGGTATAAAGGGATTACGCCCTCCTGTTATTGTGATTTCACCCAGCTTATGCTCTTCAAGAGAATCTCCCGATTCATCAGTAATCTCCAAAAAAATATCCGTTGGCAGAATATGAAATTCTTCTGGATGAAGAGGACAACTGTAAGCTAAAGGTCCTGTATCGTTGAGCGAATAATAATCAATTACCTTTGTATCAAAAGTATTTACTAATTTCTCTCTTAAAGCAAAACTCATTTCCATCGAAGTAGAAACAAGGGCAGCAGGTTTATATTTTAAATCTATTTGTAGCATTTTGGAAAAAGCAAATGGATCTCCGGTTAGAAATTCGGGCGTGAAATCATCTAGATAAATCTTTGGGCTTTCTTCTTTTCGCCACGAGCTTTTATCTAAATTAATCTTTGCAAAACCAGTTCCGTTTAACATTGGCACCACTGTAGAGTATACAGCAGTTTCTTTCTGAGCGCAGACCAGCATACATCCAACATTATCCTTTGTGAATTTTGGATTCACTTTATGTCTTTCCAATGCAAAGAGTAAGAGTGGAGTATAACAACCAATAGCCATTGGATGATTGGGAGTTATAATAGGATGTCCCGTTGTGCCAGAAGTGGAATTCACGATTAGCCGCTCTAGGGAAATAGTTAGAGGAACTATTTTTTCAAGAGAAACAGCCAGATCTTCTCTAGACATACATTTGATTTTTGAAAAATCTTTTCGAATGTCAATTCCTTTGGTATTTTCTTTAAATAGAATTACATTCTCTTTTAATCTTTCAATCCAGATTAAAAATTCTTCTGAAATTTTATTTCCTGACTTCCTATCGGTATGAAGTCTTTCTTTAAAATCATTGATTTGAATTACATCTTCTTCGTTTAATCTGTCTCCACAGGTGTAATTCCAAATAGGCGAATGCTCATGCTCTTTTAGTTTTTGGTAAAGCCCCATATATTCCTGTTTCATGAGCGGCAAACGGCTCTTAACTTCTTCTGGTATATTCATTCTCTGTTCCATTTTGAAGCAGCTTCTTCTGCTTCCTGTCTAGCAATCGCTTCTCTAAGTTCCTGTGCTCTTTTTTGAGCAGCCTTACTTTCTTCGATTAATTTTTGTCGCTCGATTGAATTAACCGTTGTTAGCCTGTCTTGCGCATGATTGTCAGTTTCGCCTTTTGGTTTTAAATTTAATTCTTTCAAGCAAAATCGAACTAGCTCTTCCCTTCGTTCTGAATCTAAGACAAACTCTTTTGCTTCCACAACGTTTGCTAAATCTTTTAACTTCACACCCAATAGTTCTTTTGTTTGATTCCCAAATTTATTTGCAGAAGTAAACCATGAATCACCAAGTAAATACGAACTGATTAGAACTAATTGGAGATAATTCTGATTTTGCGCTGAATGCTTCATTTGAAAGGATTCATAAATCTTACGCGGATCTTCAGAAGCACCTAAATCAAATAGTAAATCATTAACGACAGCTCCAACGAAAATTTCCCCCGCATAATTCTTAGGAGACGAAAGCAAAACAGGAGGTCTAAAAAATTGCTCAGGGCAGTTTTGTAGTCTTTGTAGTAAATAGAATAAATCAGGACCGTTATCCATTATACTTCCCCATATTTCTTTTTACTAAATTCTCTTGCAAATACAACAAGTGCCGCCCAATCGTTTACTCTGTGTATATCCCAACCTTGCTTACTGGCGGCTACTAAGTCTTTAGTTTTTTTCCAATCACTGTAAAGATTTAACACAAACGTTCCTCCTGCACCACAATTTTTCAAACTCATTTCGGAAATATTCCAACCGGAATTATTCTTCTCATCCTTGTCAAACATGGTCGTAACCCCCTCATCCGATACAACTAAGATATGGACTTTTCTTGCATTGGGCTTTCTATCTTTATAAGTATCTCGTAATATATGAATGGGAAATGCAGTAGAGCCTCCCAAATAACCAGTGATGATTTTTAGTATTTGTTTTTCATCTGAGATAAATCCATCGGTTGTAATAAATTCTCTCGTTCCACTCCAAAGAGTTGCCTGCACGCGTGCTCCTACACGAAGAGCGGATAATGTGATGATAGTCCCTGCAAGCGCTAGAAAAGAGATATTACTTTTTGGATTTGGCATAGAACCAGAACAGTCAATATATATATCTAAATCAATTGGTTCTTTTTCTGGCAAGGAACCTTCCGCATAACCGTAAGTTTGCTCTACCGTTGTAAATCCTGGAATTACTACAGGACTTCTCATCGCTGTCTGAAACCAATCTATGTTTTCAATCGGTGAGCTAATATCCCATATATCAACTCCTTCCATCAAAGGCTCTTTTGAAACCGGGTTTTCCTTAATAGGAAATGGAATCAAATAAGGAGCCGCTCTTTCTTTATAATATTGAATTGTAATTTCTTCTTCTGTCATTTTAAGACCGAGAGCTTTCAAAATTTGTCCATATTGGAATGGCTCTCTGTGCTGTCCGCTGCTTCCGCCAGTTACAGAGCTATCAGAAGGATTACTATGATTATCCTCATCGAAGGCAGGATGCTTACAGTCAGTTAGCTCTCCATCTTCAATTTCAGTTAGTCCACTTGGAAAATCAGCCCCGAGACCTGCTTCACTTGCATCAAGCCATACACTCATTATGCGCTTTATTTCCTTCCCGCCATCTTTGATTAAATAGGGAAGGCATAAAGCCGCAAATCTTCCCGCACCTCTTAGCCAGTCTTTCGAAAAGCTTCGTATGATTCGATTTCCAAATTGTGCATCTCCTTCCAAAGCAGAATCCATTTCTCCTTTAGCGAGACTACTATTAGTTAATCCCCAGAGAATTTCATAGATTCTCATGTAAAATGTCCACAATTTATCGTTCGAGTTGTCACCGATTTTTGCGTAGACTTCCTCCATTTTTAATCCATATTCTCTTTTTAGTTTGTCGTTTATTAGTAAATCCGAATATAGATTTGATACAAGCGGGGCTAAATGCTCATAGCCGGGTAATGCTCTTTGGATACGGGCAATTATGCGCGCATTATCTGTTAGATCAGCAGGGCAGTAAACATGATGTCCAATTTCGTGGCACATAATTTCTAACGGATAATTTTCTAACTTGTTTTCTATTACCATTCGAATACTGATTACGACTGCATGATCGTCTAAACGTATCATGGCAAAGCTTGACGATAAGTATTCCGTATTCTCTTCTTCCTTTGTAATGCAAAAATGAGGAGCGGATAATTTTAAATATTTGCTCCAAGTCTCAATTGCTTGGGGCCAGAGGGCAAGCCATTTCTCTTTTAAATCAATTGCTTCTTGCAGTTTTGCGTTTGAGTTTGGCATTTTTATCTAACCAAGTCCTAGAACAAATATGCAGTGAGAGTAGGGACTCGAAGCACAGCAAGTAAATTCATTGCTCGCTATGCTAGAATAATTAACAAGCGGAGAATAGTTAATAGCCTCTTTGCCATTTTGAATATTTCCAGTTTTTGTAATCTTAAAATTTGTCGTTTCACTAATACCCTGACTAGATGTAAGAGATAAATACATATCGTCTGAAATTTTCTGCAGATAGGAACCAAAAATATCAGCGTATATTACATATGAATTTAAACTATCGGAAACTACAAAATTTCCATTCAAATATTCTATCTCCGGTGGCTTATTAAAATGACCGCCAAATCCAGTGAAACCGCTAATGCGTCTTATTAGAATCTTTTTAGGTGGAGAGTTTTCCTTCATCGCATTCTCAGGACTAAGCCACGGATCTCCACTTAATCTTTCAATAAACCTTTCACGGTTAAGATTCTTTATATTAGAATTATCTAATATTATTTGTAGCAATTCCATGTCGAGAGTCTTCATTATTTCCAAACTAGTTTCTCTATATTGAGCCATGCCCGAAACCCAAGCAGCAACTATTCCTGCTTGAAAGAGTTCTTTATTATTCTTAGCTTCTATAATTAGCTTTTGAAATTTAGCCAGCCAGATTTCAAGTATTTTTAAATCAAAATTTCCAATATTAAAAATCGCATTGGCAATCGAGCTTATATATACTTCCGGATTTTCAAACAATCTATCATTAGAAGACTCTATGCACTGGATAAATTTGTTTTCGAAAAAAGGATAACGACCCGAATTCCCTAGGTAGTTTTTGCCAACCAGTTCCAGAATTTTTTCATAGAGAGTAAGCAATAGTAAGGATAATTCTTCTTTTCCTCTAGATTGATTTTTTTCAAACACAGGCTCAATTACAAATCCAATGTAAAAGAAAATGACTTCTTTTTCTATTACCGGAAAAGAGAATTTATAAAAACTAAAAAGAGAATTTAGTTTCTCCCGATTGTCTTTTAACAAGCTAATTAGGACTGGATTTTTTATTTGTTCTGTAGCCATCTTAGATAATTGGAATATCTTTGGTGAAGATACTTTAATTTTAACACATCATCAAATACATGTCCGTAGAGCTTTCGATTCTTACTCCAATCTTCCATGATTCTTGCAATCTTCGCCAACTCTTCGTTTACCTCTTTCTCGGTTACTCCCTCTAAGCCGTGATCAAATTTCTTTTCTAAAGCTTCGAGAGGATCTTGCTTGTCTAAGTCTAGTCGATCGTATTCTGCACAGGATAAATCAAATAACTTTCGAATCCAACTAACTCTATCTACTCGATACACTGTGTTGCCGGGTTGCTCAAAGAAAGGGGCATCTGAATTTTGTACTAATTTATCGTGGAAAACAAAGGGTAGTATATGTCTGACATCATCGAACTCAACCGTTTTTTTACCCCTAAAATAAGAAAGAGCTTTGATGAAAACAAGACAGGTCATGATAGAGCGAACCGATAGACCATTGCGAGTTTGATTTCCGAGATCTTTTAATTTGTCTTTTCCTGATTCCGCATTTGCAATGGAGCGAAATTCAATTCCAGAAATTTTTACATTGTCTTTTGTTTTGTATTCTAATTGCTCGCTGGCTGATTCATAAAGTTCAAAATGACTAGAAAAAAATTCAATTCGACGAAGTAGTGCTTCAGGGAGAATAATTTCAAGTATCTCCTTATTGATTTGATTAATTTCTTCTTCGGTAAAAATAATTTGCTTTGGAACAGATTCTTCTGGCTTAATTCCCTGCTCAATTCTTGAAAGCAAATCGCCAATAAATCTTGAATTAAAATGAAGAGCTTTCACAACAATGTCAATTCTATCTCGGAGTGCTTCGATGACTTGATACGTTCCACCACCGGCATCATCGTTAGCCGTTAGATACCAAGCAGCTTCGGGGCATTCATAAATCTGATCTAGAATCTCTGCATAATTATCACCCAATACTGTCAATAGCGCAGACTGAGTTCTTGTTGGAATCCGATTGTATTCATCAATAATTTTAATTCGCATACCTAGCCATTTTCGCCATGAAATTTTAATGTCATCCATATCTTTAGCTGTCATTAAATCGGACGGAATCGGATTACCGAGTAGATCTGAAATCGTCATTTGCGGTTGTCCATGTTGAATGGCTCTCTTTATATCTTTAAGAGGATAACCAGCAATTACCCCCATTAGAATTGCACTTGCAGTCTTGCCCCGACCAGGCCCACCAATAATCAAACATCTTCTTCGTGTAACCAAATTCAGAAGTGGAAGCAAAACAAAACTAGAATAACTCTGGTCCGATGGAAAGGTTACTCTACTCTTGCTATCACCAATCGCATACGTTTGATTAGCCCCTTTGTTGTATTCTATATCATAATAGGGACTTATGATTGCATTGTTTACAATCCAGAGATATGCTTTTCTGAGTTTTTCGTCTAATCCTGATTCGCCGCTACTTTCTGACTGAGTTTCATTACCGCTAACAGGACCGGTGTATAAATCGGCAATATCAAATTTACTCTTCGATTTATTTGCTCCGGGTAGAGTAGGAGATTCAGAAACTTTTTGTGTCTTATTAAATATTGCCATATTATAATCCTAATTTTGTATCTACCAATAACTTCGTAGCAGATTGAATTTCTCCTGTTTCCGTATTGATGAATTTAATATAGATTTCATAATTCGCATCTTTTTTGTAAAGCTTACTATTTACTAGTAAATTTGCACCCAGGAGCTTACCAACTTTAACCGCATTTGCTTCGTCTACTGCCTGTAGGTTGAGTTTCCATTCTGCTAATACTTTTTGCAAATCTTTTCTTTCTACTACTTTAAAAGTCTTGTTTCGAATAAATCCCAAAAGCAACTGCTCTGCAAAGTATTCTCCATTTTTTGCAGATGTTTTGCCTTCTATAGCAAAAGGTAGAACGCTCACTGTGGTCAATGGCTTAATCGAAAAAGTTGAATAGTCAACTAGTTGAGCAATGGCTTTGTCGAATAGTTTGTTTAATGTTTCTTCTTTATTTTCTGTAGAAATTTTACTTGCACTAAAATACTCGTCGCCAGAAGGAAGAGGTTTGCCTTTAGCCGCTTGAATTTCTTCTTTCGCGAATCGAATGACAATGCTTTCTAATTTATCCGTTGGAAAATTTTCTCCCGTATGGTGACTAACGCTTCCTGCTGCCCCACCTTCACTTTCTCCTTTTTCACCATAAGTTAGAAAAATATATTTTGCGGAAGTATACTGAGAAATCTGCCGTAACACATATTCTCCGTTTATATTTAAACCACCTGTTCCAATCGTAAAAAGTTTTATTCCTCTTTCGCTTGCCTCTTTCATCGCAGATACATAGGTATAATCTTGCTTATAGTCTAAATGAGGAGGTGCATCGGTAATGATAAAGCTGAGTCTAATCGCATTTTTGCGCCATTCAATTTCTTTCAAGGAATCTTTTAAAGCAGATTGTAAATCTTCTGGATAATCGCCTCCACCGGCAGCATCTACTTTGTTTAATTCTTTTTTGAATTTTTCCAGATCACTTGTAAGTGGAATTACCTTGGTAACATAGGCTTCTTTCTTATCCCGATAGAGAACCATTCCGAATTGAACCTGGTTTTTCGATTCGCCTGCTAAGTTTAGATTAATGATTTCAATTGTATTTTTTAATCTTTGGATTTCTTCTCCCATGCTTCCGGTTGTGTCCATGATAAAGACTACGTCAAGAGGAATTTCGTTTTCTTTTGATTGGGTTATATCTAAAATAATTTCTTTATTCCGAGAACCCTGTCTATCCAGCGTCAAATCATTCTTAGCCGTATCCTTAGAAGCAATGGCTTTAAAAGTAAACACCTCTGGATAGAGTGAAGGAAAGAAAAGAAAAGTTCCATCTGCATATGTTTTTCCCTTGGCTATTTCTTTATTATCCGCTAGTATGACAATATCTGCATTGGGAATCGATCTTCCATTTTTATCTTTCACGGTCAGTGTAATTCTTTCCTTGATGTTTAGATCAATATGAGCAGCTGTCGTTTTGAATTTTTCTAGAAAGTTTACAAACAAATTAAATTGTTTATTATCATCTGCAAAGCCTGCCTTTAACCCTGACTCTGATTTTTCAACCTGCTTATTGGAAGTGGGTTTTGAATCATCTTCTGATAAAGCTTCTCCGTCTGTAACTCCAGAAGCACCCTTTGCTTCCTCCGATTTATCCTTTTTCTTATCTATCGAAGGTCTCACTGGAGATTTAGAAGGGTCTTTTCTTTTTTCGTCCAATTTTGTAGTTTCTGAATGAGGTGAAGAGGGCGAAACTTCTTTTCTATCCGAACTCGCACAATAAAGAGTTTGCAAAAGGAAAAAAAGTAAGAATATAAAACGTAAAAATGGAATTCGTTTATTCATTTTCATTGAAATAAAGTTTTTCTGTATAGTCATAAATTATCCGATAGCTATGTTAGTGATTAATACAATGAATATATTAAATATCAACAGTTTTTCAAATGAAAAAGTAAAATATGTCATAAAATTAAAAGAGAAGCGCTTTCGAGACAGGGAAAGAAAATTCGTAATCGAAGGTTACCGTGAACTCGCAAAGGCAAATCTCTCAGGTAAAATAAAATTTGACACTCTCTATATTTCTCCTGAATGTTTTTTGGGGGTAAATGAAGATGATTTGATTCGAAAAATCAATGTCAAGACGATTGAACTTCCTAGAAAAATTTTTGAAAAAATATCTTATCGAGACAGACCCGATGGGCTTCTCGCAGTAGCGGATACTCCTGATTTCGGATTCGATTATGAAGGAGATAAAAAGGGAAGTCTTTTTTTAATCATTGAAGGAGTTGAAAAACCGGGAAACCTTGGAACGATTCTTAGGACAGCGGATGGAGCAGGAGTCTCGGCTGTGTTTGTAACCGATGCAAGGATTGATTTGTTTAATCCAAATGTTATTCGTGCAAGCACTGGAACTCTATTTACCTTACCAACTTACATTGCAGAAATCGAGAAATTAATCGAATACTTTAAAAAGTATAAAGTGCAGGTAATCGCCCTTAGCCCTGAAGGGGTTCAAAATTATCTAGAGCCGAACTATAAAACGAGAACGGCTTTGCTTTTTGGAAACGAGCAATACGGATTATCTCCTTATGCAAAAGAAAATTCTGATTCACTCGTATCGATTCCTATGCAAGGTGAGTCTGATTCTTTAAACCTTGCCATGTCTTGCGGAATTATGGTCTACGAAGTTTTACGCCAGAAAATGCAAAGGAAATAGCCTGTGAATGTAGCTTATTATATCAGTGGGCATGGATTCGGTCATATTAGCCGTTCCTATGAAGTAGTTAAATATCTACAAGAGAATGCACCGATTGAGAAACTTTTTATCAACACTACAAGAAAAGATTTTGTAAAGGACAAGACTGATAATTTAATCTTTCGTGAAGTGACAGTTGATGTTGGGATGGTGCAGCTTAGTTCCATTAGCCTCAACGTGGAAAAAACACTTGAATCTATTCTTGAGTTTGAGAAAAACAAAAGCTCATTGATTGAGTCGGAATTAGCATTTCTAGAAACGGAGAAAATTGGTTGTATTATTTCAGACAGTTCTTCTCTTCCTTTTTTACTTGCAGATAAATTAAGTTTACCTTCTTTCTTTATTGGAAATTTTACCTGGGATTTTATTTACGATAACTACACCAAAGACAATTCCTATTTTGGAAGTTACGCCAATATTCTTAAAAAAGAATACTCTCTTTGTCATTTCGGACTAATTCTACCATTTCATTGTCCAATGAACTCAATCCCTAGAAAAAAAGAAATTGGAATCATTGGAAGACGAAGTCTAGAAGATCGTCAAACAGTAAGGGATAGAATTGGTTTTACGGATAAGAATCGTTATTTTCTTTTTTCTTTTGGTGCCTACGGAATTTCTGATAGTTTAGGATTTGAAAACTTAAAAGACAATGAATGGATTGTTGTTTCTGGATACGAAGGACTAATTGGCGAGAAAGTCATTGATGTCAAAAATATCTATTATCCCGATTTATTGAAGGCATGTGATTTTGTTTTAACGAAACCTGGATACGGAATTCTTTCTGAAAGCTATTTGGCAAATACTCCTGTGATTTATACAGATAGAGGAGATTTCGCAGAATATCCGTATCTTGTAGATGCTTTAGACAAATTTCATTTTGCAGCTTTCCTGCCTCAGTCGGATTTATTGAGTTTTCAGTTAGAAAAGGCAGTCTTAGAGATTGAAAAACAAAAGATTCATAAGAAAATTCCTACCTTACTCGACGGACGGAAAGAGATTTTAGAGCAAATTTTTTAGCGCGGGTTGTGTATTTCACTTTTCATCGAGGTGTATATGGTAAATTATGGCGTTGTAAGAACTTTTAAACTAAGATTCTTTACTTAAATATATTTATGGAGACAAGTATGTTAAAAAAATTAGGGATACTTATTCTTATCACTTCATTTTTAGCTGTAGCTAATGTTTTTGCTCAAGAAGAGGAAAGCGATACAACTGAACCAAAAGAAGAAATGACTGAAGATAAAAAAGATGCAAAGGACGCTAAAGAAGTGAAACCTGCTAAAACCGAAAAAAGCGACAAAAAAGCCGCTAAGAAAGGTGGAAAAAAAGGTGGAAAGAAAAGCGGCAAGAAAGGTGGAAAAAAAGGTGGAAAGAAGGGCGGCAAAAAAGATGCTCCTAAAGCTGAAACCAAAACAGAAACACCTGATGCAGAAGAAACAAAGTAAGAGTCGTAATTAGATAAGATTCTTTCCCAAAGGGATAGTGGTTCCACTATCCCTTTTTTATTAGTTAACCTCTAGCGCCTTAATTTTTTTTAAAGACTTCAGGCTTTTTCTCAAATCCTTTCTATTTCCTATAATGATTATATGTGTTTGATCTGGCGTTATATGCTTATTAGCCGCTTGAAGCACATCTTCTTCTGTTACAGATTGAATTCCCTCTAAATATTTTTCGTAGTAATCAGAAGGCAAATTATAAAGAGCCGTTTTAATTCCGAATAGTGCAATTGTCGAAGGATTTTCGAGAGAAAGAGAGAACTGCCCTGTAAGATAATTCTTCACTAATTGTAATTCTTCTTTTTTTACTTTTTCTTTTCTAATTCGATTCATTTCAAAAAGAATTTGCTCGATGGACTTGCCCGTTAAAGAGCTTTCTGTGCTTAGATCAATAGAAAAATTTCCAATCCATTTATCAGGGCGCAGCGAAGAATACACTCCGTAAGTTAATCCGTGTTTTTCTCTTAAATTTTGATAGAGTCGAAATGTTCCCCCACCTAATAATGTATTCATTACAACCGCACTATAAATTTCTTTTTGCCCAGGTTTTAAATCAATATTATGACTTACTTTAATCACAGATTGCACAGAGTCATTTCTGTTTTTAAGGTAAATCTTTGTTTGTCGCGACTTCAAAAGTTTTGGTGCTTTAAATTTTGGAACTTCGCCCGACTGCCAATTTCCAAAATGTGTTTCCGCTAAAATCTTTGCATCTTCGAAACCAACATCACCGGATATTGCTAGATGAGCAATGTTTGGTTTAAAATATCGATTGTGGTAATTCTTGCAGTCTTTCATTGTTATCTGCTTTATTGATTTCTCCGTGGGAACTTCACTATAAGGATGGGTAGCCGGATAGAGTAGGGTTTTCGCGACATTATTCACCTGCGCATTTGGATCTTGTATATCAGATTGAATTTCGGAGAACATTTCGTCTTTTAGCTTTACAAACTCAGATTTGTCAAATTTAGGATTTTTTACTACATCACTCACAATCGCTAGGCTCTGACCCGAATACTTTAAAAGCGAACTTGCAAAGATTAAATTCTCATTTATACTAAAATCAACTCCCATAAAATCGAGTTCTTCATCAATTTGTGATTTATTTCGATTACCCGCTCCTCGTTTCATCAGTCTTGTGGTAAATTCTCCTAGTCCAGCTTTCTTATTCTCTAAATTCGGAAAATAATCCAAATATAGAAAATAAGAAATAGTAGGTAGTTTGTGATCCTCAATGACATAAACCTTTAAACCATTTTTTAAGGAAAAAGTTTTATACGCAGGTAAATGAATTCTTTTAAGTGTAGTTGACTTTGGGGGTAAATCCAAATTGTCTTCTTCGGCATTTAGTGAAGAAAACAAAGTGCAAAGGAAAAAAACGGAAAAAGCTATTATTAGAATTTTTCTTACTTGAATTGGGGTTTTATTATACATACTATTTCTTCTTAGGTGGTAGATAATTTAGAATTACTTTTTTATCTAAGGTAAAATACTTTTTGGCAACTCTTTGAATATCTTCCTTTGTAATAACTAGAATTTTTTCATACTCGGTGTTTATTACCCCTGCATTTCCATAAAAGGTTTCATATTCAGCAAGATTTTGCGCAATTCCTGCAAGATTTGCATTGGAATCAAATATGATTCTTTGCACACGGTTCTTTACTTTTTCTAATTCTCTTTCTGTGACAAATTCAGTTTGAAGACGAAGCAATTCATCATTTAAATTCCTTGGGACTTTTTTGTATGCATCGTCGTTTTTTGCGTAGCAAGTAATCGAATAAAGCCCGTTATCCTCCATAGCATTATAGTAAGATTCTAAATTTACTACTAGGTCATTTTTATTTTTTAAATTTTGATTTAACCTAGAACTCTCTCCGTTTGATAAAATTAAATCTATAAAAATGAACGGATAATAGTCATCTGTCCCTAGAGCAGGAGCATGAAATGAATACGAGAGAGCAGGAAATTCAACATTATAATAAACCGTTTTTGAAATTTCTTTCGCAAAAGGATTTTCAAAAATCTTCTCGCGCTGGATATTCTTTCCTGATTTTGGAATTCGTTCGAAATATTTTTTAATAAGTTTCTTTGTATCTTTGATTTTAATATCGCCTGCTATTACTAAGACTGCGTTTTCTGGCACATAAAATTTCTGATGAAAATCCACAAATTCTTGCAAGGTTGCTTTATCTATATACTGAGTAGAGCCAATTGGTAGCCAGCGATAGGGATGTTTTTTATAAGACATTTCATGTAAAATTTCTGTGAGATTACCATAAGGTTGATTATCTAGTCTTTCTCTTCTTTCTTCTTTAACTACTTTTCGTTGTGTTTCTAGACCGCTTGTATCTATTTCTAATTGTAGTAGCCTTTCTGATTCCATCCACAAAATAAGAGGAAGCTCGTTTGCAGGAAGAGAAGCATTATAATAAGTATAATCGAACGTAGTATGCGCGTTAGACTCACCACCTGCATTTAAAATCAATTTATCAAACTCCCCGCGTTTAATATTTTTCGTTCCTTCAAACATTAAATGCTCAAAGAAATGAGCAAAGCCTGTTCGGTTAGGAGCTTCATTTTTCGAGCCTACGTGATACATTACTCCTAACGACACAATTGGACTTGTATTGTCTTTATGTAAAAGTATTGTTAGACCGTTTTCTAATTTATATCTTACAAATTTGATTTTTTTACTTTCTACTGAATCGATTTGAGTAAATGCAATTAGAACCAAAAAGGAAACTGAAGACAGAATTTTTTTTTTAATCATTTTTATTTAATGTGTTTGGTTGGATTTTAATATATTATATATATCCGGAAAATTTTTCTCTAGAGAAGAAATCATCTTATCACGATTTGTCTTATCTGTCGAGTTTAAGATTTTTACAATGGAATCAAATCCTGGAACATTTGCATACGAATCTTGAACTAAAGAAGAAACTTTTTTTTCTAATATCTTTGCAACTTCTCTTGCTATTTCAGTGTTCGCCTTTTGCCCAATCGCAATCTTGGCAACTACATCAGTTTGACTGGTATCATTTAATAGCGGCAAAATAGATGCCGATTTTTCAGAGTTTAAAAAAGATAATATCATAGCAATCATTTGAGACTCTTCGTTTTGAATCAGTCCTGCAATTATGCTAGATTCGATTTTCTCTAAGAACTCAAAAGGATTTGAATTGGTAGAGCTAATCACAGTATTCTCCTGACGAGTATCAGATTCTTTGTCTAAATCAATTAAATCAGTAGTTTGCCTTTGCGCATAACTCATATTATTCACAAAGCGAACTCCAAATTTTCCAGTTTCAAGTGCGATAATTTCTCCAGGAAATGTCAGATCATATCCAACCACAATCTGCACTGGTTCAAAAATAGATTTATCTAATTCAATGATAGAGCCTTTGCTCATGTTGAGTAAATCTTTTATGGTAAGTTTTAACTTACTTAGAATTACTCGTATATCTGCCATCGGAATTTTTGTATGGCTTTGAATTTCTTCATTGTGTAAGATTTCCAAATTTCGATTGCCTGACTCATTTGGACTAGCTATGTCTTCAATCCAAATACCAAACTTTTCATTTGTTACCACCACTGTAGTCTTCGCAAAAATTATATTCTCAATAACCAGATACACTGGTTCATTCATGTCTTTATTTAATTCAATTACATTTCCGGGTTTAATATTGATTAGCTGATCAAGGGGTAATTTTGATTTGCCTATCTCAATATCTGCTTCTATTTCTAAATTCATTAACTCTAAATTTGCAAGATGAAGTTCATATTTAGATGGAATTACATTGTCTGTTAGATCAAATAAGAGAAGTTTTTCATTTTCCTTTTTAAGTGTAATTTCTTGCAGAGATTTATTAGAAAAAATTAAGGAGCCACGCTTACCTAAAAATTTTTCTATACTTGTATTTTTATAAGTTCTATCTTTAAAAGTTTTATAATCAAATATTTCATCTTCAAAGCGGACGTTCACTGGAAACGGAATAGAAGAAATAAGAGCATAGAGTTTTTCTTTCCTCTCCTTTTCTGCTTCATTTAACTTATAGCGCCTATCGATTATTTCATTGGAAAGGGAAACGAATATTTTAATCAAATTCGTTTCAATGTCCGATTTATCTGTTCTCTCTTTTATCGGTGTCAGCAAAAAAACTTTTTCTTCCTTGGAAAGATTATTTTGAATAAAGGAAGAAATTTCCTCCGATTCATTCTCGCTTAAATAGGTTTCCCTATTTTTCATAAATCGATTTAACTTAGATTCGATTGAGCGAATAATCCGATGATGGCTTTTAAGATTGCGCTTAACGTTCGGATTTAACTGAACTATGTAGTTTAGAATATTCTTCGCGTTATAAACGGAGAAAAGGAAATGAAAACGAAATACTTCATTGGCAGCAATGATTTCTAATTCTATTCTAAAATAATTTGAGCCTTCTGGTAAAATTAACTGGTCTGATTTTGTAACGAGGGCTTGGTACATCTCAGATGTCTTTACTTCACCAATCTTAAGAGTAAGGGCATCTGTAAAAGAACCTATAACAGAATAGAGCCAATCATTGATATTTTTTAAATGGTTCATTTTAGGAGACTCTATTTTATCAAGAGCCTTCACAATCTTTACTGTGGTATCATTGGTGAGCAGAATAGAGTATATCCCTTGAATTCGTCCAAGAAAATTTCCATAAAAACATTGCATGCCAGGTTTAAATTGCTTTCGAATTTTCTTTGCAGGAATACAAATTTTTAAAGTTTTCCATTTTTAAATTTTCGAGTATTTCAATAGAAGCTTCTCGCATCCAATAATCATTGTTTAAAACAGAAAAAGGATCTGCATGAATTTTATCAAAAAGAGGTTTCTCTTCCTTTCTAGAAGTTGCTTCTATCAGAGCCTCAATATCTTTAGCTGATAAGGAATCTTCTGACATTACTGAGCCTCAGCTGATCGCACAAAATTCTTAAAAATGGTTTTAAAGAAATGATTCGATCTAGTGTCCGAGGTTAAATGGATATTAACCTCATGGAAAATATCTTCATTCTCACCATTAGGTTGGATAAATACAGTGCCCGCTTGGAATTCTGAATAAGTTCTAATCAGGCAGGAATCTAATATTTTCCTTCTTCTTTCTTGTTGAGATATATCTTTATTAGCCTCATCTAGAAATTCTATATTTTTATTAGAGAACTTATGAATCACAGGCTCAAGGCTAGAGTAGGGAATGCAAATATTCATAGAATGCTCAACTTCCTTTAGTTTCACAAATATGCATACCTGTAAAATGATTTCACTAGAATAAAGCTTTTGTTGAAAAAAAGAATTTTTTTCGATTTTTTCTAAATTCGGTTTTATTAGAATAATAGATTGGAATGCATCTTTTAGAAAAGTCACGAGACTTTGCATTATATTTTGAACGATAGGTAATTCCAATTCTGTCAGTTCTCTTGACTGGTTTTGAAATTCTCCTTTTCCGCCAAGAAGCAAGTCTATCATAGAAAAAGTAAGAGCAGGCTCAAATTCAAAAATAGTAAATCCTAATAGTGGTTTCAAACTTACTATACCAAGTGTAGAATTTTCAGGGATTAGTTTCGAAAACTCTTCATAACTTAACTGATCTAAGGAGGCTATGTGACAGGAAATTGGTGACTCAAATTTTAAAGAAAGAGAAGGGGATGCAATTCGTGTAAATGTTTCAAATATATGTTGAAAAGATTTTAAGTGTTCCTTGGAAAATTTGTCCGGTTTTTTAAAATCATATGTGCGAATTTTTTTAGGAGCATTATTCGTATCCTCCTCCGACTTATCGGTAGTGGAATTCGAAATTGCTGTTAATAAGGCATCTAGCTCATCATTCGTGAGTATCTCATCCATAAAATCCTCTAAAAGTAGAAGTTTATGAAGCAGTGAATTTTCATACAGTAAAAAAAATGAAATTTTTAAAAAAAGAAAAACGATTTCTAAAGTTTAAAGAAATCAATTTTTCCTTTTAAGGAATCCGCAACTTTAGAAAGTTCGGAAGATTTCGTTGCAATTACCTGAGAACTTTCTGTGTTGGAATGTGAAATCTCATTAATATAAGTAATAGCTTTCACAATTTCATCAAATGCGATCTTTTGTTCTTTCGTAATCTGTTGAATTTCAGAAGCTCGGCTTTTTACAATCTCTGTTTCTTTTTCAACTAAGAATTTAGTTGTAATTTGTCTTTGCATAAATTCGAAAATGGAATTCATCTTTTCCACAATGGCATCTACACCAGAATTAATGCTATTTGTTTTTTTCATCATTACATTGACTGTATCAATTCCGCCTAGTATTTCTTTGTTGTTCTTTTTAATCAGAGAATCTATGTCTTTTACGCTAGACGCTGTCTGATCTGCGAGTCTAGAAATTTCTAAGGCTACTACCGCGAAACCTTTTCCTGCATGTCCGGCACGAGCTGCCTCAATCGATGCGTTAAGCGCAAGAAGATTGATTTTTTCCGATATAGTATTTATAATTTCAATAATATTTTTCATGTCCTTTGAGCTTTCTACAATTTGATTCATACTTACACTCATGGAGCGTAATGCTTCTTCGCCAGACATTGCTTCGATTGAAATGGCTTTCGTGTTGCCTAACGTTTTTTGAATCACAAGATTCATTTCTTCTATGATTGCTGAGAGTTCTTTGAGTTTATTGGATAAGGCATTCAAATTATCGAATTGTATGTCAGTGTGATTTGCAACTTCATCTACTCGCTCTGAAATTTGTTCGATAGAGGCAGTGATTTCTTCAATAGTAGAAGCTTGGTTTTGTGCATTAGCAGAATAGGTTTTCGTAGTTTTAGACATCTCGTTTGATGAAGATGCTATAACGATTGAATTTTCTTTCACCGATTTCAAAATTGTTACAAGTCTTTCTATGAGTAAATTGAAATTATCCGCAAGGTTTCCGATTTCATCCTTTGTCGAAACAGTTATTTTCTGATTAATATCACCTGAAGAAATTGAATTGAGCGCAGAAACTAAAACTTTAATTGGATCTGTAATTGAATAAGTTCCGTAATAAAATATAACAAATACAAAAAGAATTGATAAAATACAAACTCCAAACGTTCCAAAAGCAATTGTAGTGAGCGCACCTGTCATCTTAGATCGAGGAACTTCATATACGACACCCCAATCATTTACCTCAAGCGGTACGTGAACAATATCAATTAGCCCCCGATCACTCTCGTATTCCAATACAGAAATTTTTGAAGGGTCAGCCAAAATTGATTTTTCAATTTCCGAACTTGTATATTTTCCAATTGGTTGATTGATACCTTCTATATCAGCGGCAATTTTTACTTTGCCTGCATGATCGATTAGCCAAATTCTAGCATCGTAATTTGGATCTGTTGCAGTGAATTCTTTAGCGACTTGATTAAATCGAATTGAAACACCTGCAACACCAACAGGATTTTTTATATCACCCATCAGGACATTGATAAAAACATAGGTATCATTCTTTGAATCCGAATTAATATTAATTTGAGTTTTCTTTTCTATCTTAATAGTCTTATAAAACCAAGCATTATTTGGATCACCTGAATCTAAATAAATACTCTTACTAGAATTATTCTTCCAGTAATTTAATGTAAGTCTATCTGCTGCAAAGGCATAAGTATATTCAGAAGAAGTAATCGAACTATCTAGTTTCTGTCTTACTAATTCGCCAAGGAGATAATTTGATTCTGCCTCACGAAACCAACGGAGAATGGTTGGATCATTTGCAATTAGATTGGAGGTTTCAATAGCACGAGAAATGCGTGAGTCTACACGGTCAGCTTTCAAAGTGGCGATTTGAATTAAATCAGTCGATTTTAATTTCTTTATAATCGAAGATCTGGCCGTGAAATAGCTAATTCCTCCTGTCAGGGTAATGGCAACAGTCAGAGCAACTACAGCAAGTGTAATAAACTTTGTGCTAATTTTTTTAAACTGAATCATAATTAACCGCTACTTGCTTTTAAAAATTTCTATACTAATATGGCAATCAGAATTATTTTTTCTAAACCTTGAATTCTAAAATCACAAGACTAAGAATAATAATTTTACATACTGCAAAAGTCTTATACTCAATATCGGGTAAAAAGATATTTTTGGCAGAAAATAAAAGTTTTATGCCAAAATGGTATGGATATTAGATATGCTTAGGTCAGATTGGATTTTTGATTCATAATCCTGTAAATCTTGGTAATCGTGTCTAGAAAAATCTTTCTCCAAAAACCAATCAAGCTTGCAATACAATAAATGAATCTGCAAAAGCAAATAAAACATCGATTACTCAGTTTACAGAGTGCTTGGCTAAATTTCTTTTAAAAAGACAAAAACAGTTTCGTTCAAAATATATTCTTATGAACGAAACATGTAAAAATTTGAAGAAGAATTGAGAGTTTCATGCAAAGATACAAAGGGTTTAATTTGGTTTTAGGATTATTCATCCTGCAAATCTTGTTAATCCTGTCTAAAAAATCTTTCTCTGGAAACCAATCTAGCTTGAAAAAAAATAACATTCTGGAAATCCTTTACCGTTTTGCGCGAACCCTTATAGAAATAATGATTGAAACGGAATCATAATAAGCCGAATCTTATAACAATGAAACGTTTACTAATACTAGCTCTTGTTTATATACTAAGCTCACAAACCTTTGCCAATGACAAATCGCAACTTATAATGAAAGATTTTTTTGACACAGTTGTCAATTGGAGCACGCTGCAAATTTCGCTCAATGTCTCGCAAAAATTACCACGTGTTATTATCGATAGTGAGGATTCTGAATACGGAAAGGAAAATACCGCTTACAATATTTCAGAAGCACGAAATAAGAGTCTGTTAAAAGCAAAGGAAAAAATCAAAATTCACTTTGTTAGATCCATTGAATCTCTGAGGCTAAATGAAGAATTTACAATTTTGGAGAAGGTAAATAAAGAAGAAAAATTTAGAGAAAGATTCAATGAATTTTTCTTAAACGAATCAAGTGAAATAAAAGTGAAATACATTCAAGATGAAGTTCATGTAGAATCCCTTACAAAATTGATTGGTGCAAAAGGACTTTTAAACTATTTGGATGTGGAATATGATAAAGAAAATTTCCCCGAATTTCCAGAGATTGCAGTCTCCGAAGAATATTCAGGACTTATCATAGATGCAAGACATCTTGAGGCTAATCCATCTTTATTTCCTAAAATCTTAACTGACAAGGGTTTAGAAATATATTCTGCTCAACTTACAAACAAAAATTTTGCAATAGACAATGGATTTGTGATTTATATGAGTGATCCTATAAAAGCTATGAAACATCCTAGAATTGGGGCTAATCCTTATTTAGTTGTCGCAACTAACGCAACAGGAAAATTTAAAACACAATTAAGCATTCCTACAAAGGAAGCTGCTAAGATTCTTGCTTCGAAAGAAACTAGAAAGAATCTTAAAAAATGCAAAGTAATTATTTTATTGCGTAGGCAACTCTCTTAAATACTTCTTCTGCTTTCTTGAATTCAGAGTTAAATAGATAGGCAAATCCCAAATCTTTTAATTCTGAATCAGATAACACATCCTTTTTCTCAAACTCCGCGATTCGATTGATGATTGGTTTAAATTCTTGTTTCTTCTCATCATAGCTCGGCAATTCTTTTTTGCCTGGAATTTTACCAAAAAGGAATTGAGCCTCTTGGTATTTTCCAAGTGCATTGAGAGATAAACCAGCCTTGAGGTAGATATCGTAATTGGCATCTAGTAATTTATAAACTGATTTAAAATACTGAATTAATTCTAAATGCTTCTTTAATTGAAAGTAGCATTCAATTCTTTCTTTGATAAATTCATTTGGATTGCTTCCCTGACGCTTCAGGGATAAATCCATAAAGCTTAGGCAATCTTCATAAGCTTCCAATTCAAAAGAGACTTTTACTGAGAAGTTAATGATAATTAAACACAAAGGCGGGTTGTTTTTCTCAAGGTATTCTTTTACCTTTTGCAAAGCTAAAGATTTATTTCCCGAATAATAGGCGATATAAGCATTGACCAAAGGAGTAAATACTGATAAACCGCTATTGGAAAGCCCAACAAAATCCTGACTGGATCTAAATCCAAGCTCATACTTTGCCAGGATTGCTAAATGGTTTAAAAGCGCGCTAGAGGGATTTTCTTTCACCGCGTCCACCACATCCTCAAAAGATCCAACTTCAAAACTTTCCCATGTTTCTCTTTCCAAATTATTTGTTGAATATTTAGCTGATTGTATCATTATTAACCTACCTATCTATATATGAATCGGGATGTTTATTAATTTTGGTTATACTTTTTTTTAAGAAAGGAAGATACTTATAATATGGAAAAGCAAAACCATGTAAATGGAATTGTGCTCGGTAAATTTTACCCTTTACACAAAGGGCATATTTATCTAATTGAATCTGCATGTAAGCTAGTCGATTCACTGGAAATAATTGTTGGAACTCTTGAAAGAGAAGCGATTGCCGGAGATGTGCGATTCGATTGGGCAAAGAAAACATTTCCAAGTCTAAAAGTTCATCATCTAACAGATGAAAACCCACAATACCCTGAAGAGCATCCCGATTTTTGGAATATTTGGAAAACGAGTATTCGCAAGCTTATTCCTGGAAAAATTGATTTTGTATTTAGCTCCGAAACATATGGGGATGAATTAGCAAAACATCTAGGCGCGAAACATATCTGTATTGACTTAGATAGAAAAGCATTTCCAATTTCCGGAACCAAAATCAGAGAAAATCCTTTAAAATACTGGGAATTTTTATCACCTGCGGCAAAACCCCATTTTGTGCGACGAGTTGTTCTATATGGCCCTGAATCAACTGGCAAAACAACATTAGCCCGAAAACTGGCAGAGTATTTTAATACAAATTGGATTCCTGAATTTGCAAGAGAATACTTAGAAGAAAAAGATACTCCGGTGGAACTTTCTGATATCCCAATCATAGCAGAAGGTCAAATTCGAATCGAAGAAGAAGCCGCAAAAAGCGCAAATAAAATTCTATTTTGCGATACAGATGTGCTGATCACAAAAGTGTATAGCGAGCATTACTACAATACCTGTCCGGAGTGGATCACGGAAGCTGCGTATAATCGTAACTATGCGCTTCATCTATTGACGTATATTGATATCCCCTGGGTGGAAGATAAATTAAGAGATAGGGGAGATAGAAAAGAAGAAATGTTTGAACTTTTTAAATCAGAACTAGAAAAAGCAAAGCGTCCTTATAGATTAATTACCGGAAATTTTGAAGAGAGATTTCAAAAAGCAGTGGAAATCATAAAACAAGAAATTCTCATGGAAGAACCATGAAAGAGAAAATTAAAATCACCGAAGTCGGTCCGCGCGATGGACTCCAAAATGAAACAAAGGTCATTTCAACAGAAGACAAATCTCATTTTATAAACCTATTAATTGATGCAGGTCTAAAAAATATAGAAGTAACTTCTTTCGTCAAGGCTGATAAGATTCCTCAACTCTCCGACGCAACCGAGCTTTCTAAACAAATTAATTTTCAAAATGCAGAAATCGCATACTCAGCATTAACTCCTAATCTAAAAGGATACGAGGTAGCTATACAATCCGGTTTCAAAGAAGTCGCAATCTTTGGAGCAGCCTCTGAAAGCTTTACAAAAAAAAATATCAATCGAACGATTGAAGAGTCCTTGAGCGGTTTCAAAGAATTAACCGATAGGGCGCAAAAAGATGGAATCAAAGTCAGAGGATATATATCTACAGTAGTTGCCTGTCCCTATGAAGGTAAAATTTCACCCGACGTTGTAAATTCAGTTGTGTTAAGAATGCAAGACTTAGGAGTCTATGAAATTTCTCTTGGTGAAACAATTGGAGTTGCCGTTCCATCGGAAGTAGAATTACTTCTAAATGCTTTATTAAAAAAGAATAATGCGTCTTTTTTTGCAGGGCATTTTCATGATACTTATGTAATGGCAATTGCAAATGTATCTAAAAGTCTAGAGATGGGATTACGCTCATTTGACTCTAGTGCGGGTGGACTCGGCGGATGTCCCTATGCAAAAGGAGCAAGTGGAAATTTGGCTACCGAAGATTTAGTTTATTTTCTAGAATGTTCTAATTTTGAATCAGGGGCTAATCTTGATATACTCGTAAAGGCTTCGCAGTTTATGGAATTAAAATTAAATAAACCTTTACTCTCAAAAACCTATTTAGCTAGAAAGAAAATTCTAGAATTATGAAATCGGAAAGAGATTTTCTACAAAATCTGGCAAATAAATATTCTGATGCATCTTACCTAGCAAGTGATCCAATCGAATTTTGTTATCGTTATAAAACAAAGAAAGACATTGAGATTGTCGGTTTTATAGCGGCATTGTTTTCTTATGGAAATGTGCTTTCTATCAAACAACATCTAGAAAAGCTCTTTACCTTATTAGGCAAATCGCCATTTGCTTTTATAAAAGAAGGAGACTTTTCAAAAATCGAAAAAGAAATTCCTAAGTATAGATTTCAAACACATAAGGATAATCTAATATTCCTACAAACACTTTCTTCTATCTTAAAAGATAGGAACAGTTTGGAATCTTTGTTTCATTTAGAGAATAAAGAAGCTGTTTTAAATGAAAGAATTGTGAATTTCCAAAATCATTTTATCACAACAGTAAAAGAGATTACCAGCAAATTCAAATTAAGCTACGGACTTCAATTCTTGATTGGTTCTGGTATATTAGGATCTTCTAATAAACGGTATTGCATGTTTTTAAGGTGGATGGTAAGAGATTCATTTCCTGATTTTGGAATTTATAAATCAATTCCAAAATCGTCCCTACTCTATCCAACAGATGTTCATATCGTTCGACTTTCTAGAATATTAGGATTTTCGCATAGACGAACCGTTGACTTTCAATTGGCAAAGAGTATTTCCGATCATTTTAAAATTATAAATCCGAAAGACCCACTTGCCTATGATTTTGCTTTAAGTAGACTTGGAATTCTAAAGATTTGTAAGAGTAAATATGTTCCAGAAATTTGTGAATCCTGTGAATTAAAAAAGATTTGTAATATTTACAATTCCAAATAAAAAGCCTACATGGAAATACTTTTTTCGAAGTCTGAAATTCTCTGGCAAGAAACCCTATTCCCTCTATCTACCATTTTTTTATCTGTTGGATTATTGGTATTTGCCTTTGCAGCTTACCTTTTTTACACCTATAAATTTCGTTTTTCTTTTATTGGGTCCATCGTTTCGGTATTCATTACAGGGTTTGTAATTTGGAGTGGTAGCGGCACAAAGTCTGGCTTAAACCTAAAAATGAATACATTTACTAAGACGGCTATAGTAGCGGATAATCTTAGTAATTCGGAGTATAAAATCAACTTCGATGAGCTTGCCTCTTACTCCAAGCAAGAATACAAAAAGAGTGATAAAAATAAAACCGTGACCTATCATCAGTTTTTTCTTCATTTAAAGAATGGGGCTTATTTCAAATTAAAAGAATCAAACGATTTTTCAGAAATAAAGCTTCTAATGAATCAAATGCAAAAGGAATTGGATCTACCTGTAGCTTTTAATCATAAAGAAATTCAAAAGAATGCAAACGAGAAAAAGGAATTTGATAGTCGTGAAATCTGTGATTTTAAATTCGAAAAAATTCAAAAAGAAAAAACAGAAAGCACATGCTCTCTTAGCTGGAAAGCCAAAATGCCTAACTATCTCTACCCTATTCTTTGTATTTTTTTTCTAGCACTTCTGATTTGGATGGATTCAATTTTCATAGAAGGATTTTCAAAATCCCATTTCTACTGGCTAATCGGAATTAGTCTATTTGTAGTTCCTTTTGGTTTTCTGGGAATTCAAAGATTCAATGCAACGATACATTTAAAATTTGACAAAGATAAAATTTCTAGCTCTATTCAAAATTCAATTCTAAACAAAAACGCTGAAGCTAATATTAGTTATTCACAAATTAAATTTATTGATGCACAAATGGAAACAATGCAGGATTCTTTTGTGATTTCTCCCTTCAGTCCCGAGACTCAAATTTCCATTTCAGAGATCACTGATACAGAAAATTTATCACATTATCTTTCCTTCTCTGTTTATAGTCTACCTGTTGTTGACAAATTACGATTATGCGACTTAATCAAACTTGCTTTACATTAAATCAAAATTTTGGTTATACAACTTGTGAAGGATTTACAGTCATTTCGAACATCGCTCAATGCTGTCAAGTTAAGTGAAACCAAGAAGAAATTAACCGCGAAGGGCACGAAGAGCGCGAAGAAAAGATAAGTTTTAATAAACTCCTTCGTGAACTTCGTGTCCTTCGTGGTGAAAAAAATCCTTAACTTAATGACATTGTAAGCTGTTCGAGGTGACTTATTACTTACTAACTCTCTTTCTTAAAGTTCCGTCTAGGACTTTTTTGCGAAGTCTTAGAGATGCGGGGGTAACTTCGAGTAGCTCATCGTCATCTAAGAATTCGATGGATTGCTCAAGAGTTAATTTGCGCGGAGGAACTAAACGAATTGCTTCATCGGTTCCACTTGCACGAACGTTTGTTAGTTTCTTTCCTTTGCATGGATTTACTTCTAGATCGTTTTCTCTTTGATGTTCTCCGATGATCATTCCCGGATAAACAGAAACGACTGGATCAACAAAAAGTGCACCGCGCTCTTGAATCTTCCAGAGCGAATAAGCAGTAGTATCCCCTGAGTCCATAGAAATAAGGGCACCATTCTTACGACCTGGAATTTCTCCTTTAAAAGGACCATAATTTAAAAAGCGAGAGGTAGATACGCCTTCGCCTCTTGTTTCAGAAATAAAATATCCTCTAAATCCAATCATTCCACGAGTAGGAATTATGTATTCAATACGAGTGATTCCGGATTCGTGCGCATCCATATGAGTCATTTCGCCTTTACGACGATTGAGTTCGGAAATAATTTGACCGGTAAATCTTTCCGGCATATCCATAACTAATGTTTCATAAGGCTCAAGCTTTGATCCGTCTTCAGCGGTTCTATAAATAACTTCCGGTTTAGAAACTTGTAATTCATACCCTTCTCGGCGCATATTTTCAATTAAAATGGAAAGGTGTAATTCCCCTCTTCCTAAAATTTTAAAACGGTCTTTGTCATCTGTTTCTTCCAAGCGCATAGCAACGTTTACCTGCAATTCTCTATCTAGACGTTCGCGGATATTGCGGGTAGTCACGAGTTTGCCCTCTTTTCCAACGAAAGGAGAATTGTTTACCATAAAGAACATAGAAACAGTTGGCTCATCGACTGATATCGGAGGAAGTGGAAATGGTTGATTCAAATCACAAACAGTATCCCCGATAAATAAATCTGTTATACCGGCTAACGCAATTATATCTCCTGCTTCCGCAGAATCAATTTCATGTCGTTTTAAGCCTTCAAATCCATAGAGTTTAGAAATTTTATAATTTGCTTGTTTTGCGTCTTTCATAGTTACAAGAGTAATATCTTGTCCCTTACGAATCGTTCCCTGGTAAATCTTTCCAATCGCAATACGACCAACGTATTCGCTATAGTCTAGACTTGTTACTTGGAATTGAAGAGGAGCTTTTACGTCTCCAGTAGAAAGTGGAACATGCTTTATAACCATGTCTAAGAGTGGCTCTAGATTTTTTCCAGGAGCTTCTTCGATATGATTTACAGCCCAACCTAGCTTTGCAGAAGCAAATATAATTGGAAAATCCATTTGTTCATCTGTAGCACCTAAATCATGGAATAAATCAAATACCATATCTACAACTTTGCTTGGTCTTGCACCATCACGGTCAACTTTGTTCACAACTAAAATTGGTTTATGACCTAATTGGAGGGCTTTGTTTAGAACAAAACGAGTTTGTGGCATCGGTCCGTCAAATGCATCTACTAAAAGCAAGGAGCAATTTGCCATATTCAATACGCGCTCTACTTCACCACCGAAATCAGAGTGACCTGGAGTGTCTACGATATTGATTCTTGTGCCTTTGTATTGAACTGCTGTATTTTTCGCTAAAATTGTGATTCCACGCTCTTGCTCTAAATCATTAGAGTCCATCATACGTTCGCGATTTTCTTTTGATGTGATAGCACCTGTCTCTTTTAAAATCCCATCTAGTAAAGTAGTCTTACCATGGTCGACGTGTGCGATGATACAAATATTTCTTATTTCCATGACTACCATAAATTTCGAGAAAGGTTTGCTGTCGATACATTTCGTCTTGACTCCTAGCTAGGATGTTAAAATGTGGAATTTACTACTAATTAAATGGATAAATTTATGTACGCAGTTATTTCACTCAGTAACCAACAATACAAAGTTCAAAAAGACCAGATTTTTTTAGCTCAAAAATCTGACAAACCTGTGGGATCAGAATTTGACGCTCAAATCCTACTCACAGCTCAAGAAAATAAAGTTAACATAGGCTCGCCAACTGTTAGCGGAGCAAAAGTAACTCTCAAGGTTTTAGAAGACGTTCGTGGCGAAAAAATCGACGGATTCAAATACAAGAGAAGAAAGAACTACCACAGACAGTGGGGTCACAGACAGGATTTACAAAAGTTTCAGGTTACCAATCTTAGCTTTTGATTATCCTAGAAGTTAAAAAAGACAAAAAGGGAAATTATATAGGACTAATCAGTGAGGGGCACGCTCCAGACTCGTTTGGCAAAAAAGGAAGCAATATCCTTTGTGCGGCAGTCTCCACCTTAGTTCAAACATTATACTTACACTTGAAGATTATGTCTAACGTTTCTCATGAAACAATCCGAAAAGGATTTCTCGAATTAGAAGTTTCTAAAACGAGTAAAGATACGAATCTAGCATTTAAAGTGATAATGACAGGAATACACAATTTATTGAAGCAGTACCCTGAAGAAATTCAGTTAGTAGAAAGTAATACTTAGGAGTTTAAAATGGCACATAAAAAAGGTGGCGGTTCATCTAAAAACGGAAGAGATTCACACGCACAACGACTTGGATTGAAAAAATCTGGTGGTCAGTGGGTAAAAGCTGGTAATATCCTTATGAGACAAAGAGGAACCACTTTTAGAGCAGGCGTAAATGTAGGTGTTGGTCGTGACCATACCCTATTTGCACTTGTAGATGGAATTGTAACATTTGGATACTTTGACAAGAAAAGAAAGAAGATTTCCATTGTTCCAAAAGCAGCAGCAACAGTAGCGGCTTAGTTTTAGAACACAGTTTGACTCCGCTCACTGAGCGGATTTGTTTTCTTTCAAAGTTTATAGCGTTCCCTGAGCATTCAGTTTCGAAGGGAACGAACTTAGCCGATTCAAATATTTAGATTTTTGAGCTTCTTTTTCCATTTTTTTGGTAAAATTCTGAAGTTTTTCATTCTATTTGCATTTTGATTCAAATATTTAGATTTTAATCTTTCTTTTTCCATTCAAATTCAACTATTTATGATTTTTGAGCTTCTTTTTTCATTTTTCTGGAAAAAGTAAGAACTTAGAGCAAAATTTTCAATTTTTGAGTTAGTTTTTACTTTTTTTTCCAAATTAAGACTTTAAAATCTCTTAATAACTCACCTTACGCAAGGTGAGTGACCAGCGTGCCCGTCGCTGGATATGGGGTTACACCTAACGGTGGGTTCGCTGCCGCGGGCTATTGATTTTATTAATTCATTAGATTCATCTAATATTCTTAATTTTATTACTTTGCGTAAGGTGAGTTAATAAATTGAATTAGCAAGATTTAGCTTAGTGAGACTAGACAGAATATAGAGGTTAAATAAGATAGTTCTTGTTATGATAAATCCAATCATCCTCGACGGAAAAAAACTTTCTGAAAAAATTAAATCCCAAATCCAAGCTGAAATCCAAGTTTTAAAAGAAAAACATTCTTTTACCCCTACTCTGGCTACCATTTTAGTAGGAAGTGATCCATCCTCGCAAGTATATGTAAAAATGAAAATCAACTCCTGTGAAAAGCTTGGAATGAAGTCCAAACTAGTTGAGCTTCCCGATACAACTTCAACACTAGAACTCTTAAAAGTAATCGATGAATTAAATGAAGACAAAAGCATAACAGGAATTTTACTCCAACACCCTGTTCCAAAGCAAATCGACGAACGGCTTGCATTTGACAGAATCGCAGAAAAAAAAGATGTAGATGGAGTAAATTCCCTCTCCTTTGGGAAATTGTCCATGGGAGAAAAGAGTTTTAATCCATGCACCCCTTATGGAATCATGCTTTTATTAGAAGAATATGGAATTAATCCAAGTGGCAAACAAGCCGTAGTCGTTGGACGCTCTCCTATTCTTGGAAAGCCAATGGCGATGATGCTACTCGAAAAAGATGCAACTGTTACAATTTGTCATTCTAAAACTAAAAATCTTCCTGAAATTTTAAAACAAGCAGACATTGTTGTAGGTGCTGTTGGTAAACCTGAATTCATAAAAGCGGAATGGCTTAAAGATGGGGTCGTTCTTTTAGATGCAGGTTACAATCCAGGAAATGTGGGAGATATTGATTTAAAAAATGCAGCATCCAAGTCTTCTTATTACACTCCCGTTCCAGGTGGAGTTGGTCCGATGACCATTGCAGTTTTACTTCTACAAACTATGCAAGCGGCAAAAGATAGCTTTACGTAGAAATAGTTCCTATAAAACTGTAACTGACGTAAGCTCGATGAAAGAGTTAATCTTATTGTCTCCTCTTTTGGATCTCAGAAGTAGAGTCCCGACTTTCGGATGACACCATAAATGGTTTTCAATTTGCATCGAACCAATCTTTATACTAATGTTAGAAGTAAAATTTTATAATTCATACACAAATAAAAAAGAAGTTTTTAAACCTGAGAACCCAAACGCAGTGAAGATTTATTCCTGCGGTCCGACAGTTTATAACTACAACCATATCGGAAATTTTCGCTCTTATATTTTCACAGATGTTTTGCGTAGATCACTGAAGTTACTCGGATATATGCCCGATCAAACGATGAACATAACGGACATCGAAGATAAAATCATAACAGAATCCATAAAGCAAAAAGTAACTGTCGAAGAATTTACAAAGAAATGGATTCAAATATTCTTTGAAGATTTACAAACTCTTAACATCGAAAAATTAGAGCACTATCCAAGAGCAACAGAATCTGTTCCTGAAATGATGGATTTAATTGATAAATTAAAAGAGCAAAATTTAATTTATGAAAAAGATGGTAGCGTTTACTATTCAATAGCCAACTTCAAGGATTATGGAAGGCTAAGCAAACTCGATGTAGACGGAATGAAATCGGGCGCACGCTACGAAGCAGATGAATATACAAAAGAAGATGTCAGGGATTTTGTTTTGTGGAAATCTCCCAAACAAGAAGGAGAAAAATTCTGGGAAACAAAATACGGAAAAGGAAGACCTGGCTGGCATTTAGAATGCTCTGCGATGATTCGAAAAATCTATTCTTCTGGAATTGATATTCACACAGGCGGCATAGACCTATTATTCCCACATCATGAAAATGAAATTGCTCAAACCTGTGGAGCTTTCCCGCATGAGCACTTTGTAAATCTCTGGATGCATTGTGAACACCTATTAGTTGAAAATCAGAAAATGTCTAAGAGTTTGGGTAATTATTATACTCTCAGAGATTTATTAGAGAAAGGTTACAATCCTAAAGCAATCAGATACTTATTATTATCCGCTCATTATAGAACGAAAATGAATTTTTCTTTGAAATCTATCGAAGAAGCAGATAAAGCAATTTTTAAAATTCAAAATACATTGAATCGAATCTTAGAAGCGTTAAATTATGATTTAACTCTCGCTAGAGAAAATGGATATTCTAAAACTTTTTATGATGAATTTCTAGAAAGTATAGCGGATGATTTGAATACATCAAAAGCAGTTGGAACTTTATTTGAATTTCTAAAGAAAATCAATTCTTCTCTAGATGCAAACTCTTTAACGAAAGAAGACCTATCTGACCTACTCTATTATTTTTCAAAGGTCAATGAACTCTTAGGGATTTTAGAATTTTCTATACCAAAAGAAGAGACTTTAGATTCAGAAATCCAGGATTTAATAGATAAAAGACAAGCTGCAAAAAAAAATAAGGACTTTGCTCTGGCAGATTTAATTCGTAATGATTTGTCTGCAAAAGGAATTATTCTAGAAGACAGTCCAACCGGTGTAAAATGGAAAAGAAAGTAATCAAAGGTGCCATCTACGGCAAACGCAACGTAGCCGAACTAGTTCAAAAGAATCATGAAGAAGGACTTCCAACTAACAAATGGGGATTTAGAGAAGTTCTTGTTAAAAAGAATCCTTCCCGTGATTTGATTGAGGATATCATAAGCGTAATTCCAAAAGGAATTAAAATTACTTATCTGACAAATGGTGAACTAGATTCGATGTTTCACGGAGTTAATCACCAGGGTGTTATATTACTTAGAGAAGAAAGTAAAAAATCCAATTATTCAGGAGACTTTACAGGCTTACAAGAATTAGTCGCTGAAGAAAAATTACCGATTCTTATACTAGATAGAATTCAAGATACTGGAAATTTAGGAAACATTTTACGAACAGCAGAATGCTTTGGGTTTACAACGATTGTTCTCTCTGAAAGGGAAAGTGCTCCGATTAATGATACAGTAGAGCGTATGTCCTCCGGTGCTATTCATCATTTAAAAATATTTAGAGTTACGAATCTAAGACAGGCAATTGATTTTCTAAAAGAAAACGGTTACTGGGTAGTAGCCACAAGTGATAGAGGTATGGATAGCTGGGACAAATTGCCTGAAATCCACGAAACTGCTGTTATCATGGGAAACGAAGAAGCGGGTGTAAAAAGGATTCTTTTAGAAAATGCGGACTTTGTATTTCAAATTCCAATGCACGGAAAAGTTTCTTCCCTAAATGTGGTTGTTGCAACTGGAATTGTTCTAGATAGAATTGTAAATCGAAGGCTGGATTAATTATGAATTTTGGATTCCCATCACTCTTACATTCATAATTCAAAATTCTTAATTAAAAACTCAAATAATATCTATCACAATAAAAGTAACGTCATCACTAAATCGTCCCGGCGTTGCGGAGTATTCATTCAATGAATTCACAAGAGAATTGCAGAACTGCTCTGCGTTCATATCTTCGTTCATCACGGCAAATTTATATAAGGCTTTTTCTCCGAATGCTTCTCCATTGGTATTCTCGCATTCGATAAGACCATCTGTATAAAACAGTATCCTATCGCCTATTTCCAATTTCATTATTGTATCATGTAAAACAATATCACGGGAAATACCGATTAGCCGTCCTCGCGGTTTTAATTCGATAAACTCTTTCTCTTCCTTTCTCCATATTAAGAGAGGAGGATGTCCACAGCTTGCATAGGTCAGCCTTCTTTTTTGTAAGTCTAAATAGAAATAGCCCGCTGACAAAAGATTATTTCCAATTCTTTCAAATAAGGATGCGTTTATATTGGCTAAAAGTTTAGAAGGCTCTTTAATCAATTCTGTTTCTCTTGAAAAAGAAAACTTAACAGTTGATGCAAATAAAGCAGCTGGCACGCCATGCCCTGTTACATCTGCAATGAATACTCCTAAATGATTCTCTTCTGAATGGAAAATATCATAAAAATCTCCACCTATTTCGCCTGACGGTAGATACTTTGCATACATTCTAGCGTTCTTTAATTTTGGAAGACTTGCAGGAAGAAGCGATTCGTGAATCTTTTTGGAAATCTCTAATTCGTTTTGAATCCTACTCAGTCGAGAGTTAATCTGTATAGATTTTGTTTCAATTTCTACATTTTGCTTTTTTAGAATATAATATCGATTTGCCAGACCAATCGACAAAAGAGAAATTGCGATTCCGGAAGCAATTTGCATTAGATCAGGAGAAGCATAGCCCGATAGAATGCCTAGATTATTCATCATGATAAACACCGAGCAAACAATGAAACCGGAAAATCCTAAAAGAAAAAATTTTGCCATAGGATTATTTCTAAATAGACTTATGACCGTTCCGACTAATATTGTTATACCTACAGGAGCTATTAGGATGTAGATATAATAAAAAGTAAATTTATAAGGAATTAAAAACAGCAGGAAAAGATTTAATAAAACCAAAACAGATTCTACATCTAAAATGTCTTTTATTCTTACAGAGTATTCTTGAATTTTTAAAAAATGAATCGAAGTTCGAATGGAAGTTAAAAGCGAAAGAGTCATGAAAAATGGATTTGCAATATCATTCCAGTAAATCGAATTAGGCCAGAAATAGGCGTAAGCAAACCCATTGAATACAAAAAAATACATTCCCAACGAAAAAGCAAACAACACATAGTAGATATATAATTTCTCTTTTAAAGATAAATAGAGATAGATATTTTTTAAAACCAATAAAATAAGAATTCCATAAAACATTCCAAAGAAAAATTGTTCAATGACAGTCTTTTCATAAAACGCATCTAAATCAAATAGCGTCATACGAAATACCATAACGCTTTTTGTTTTCAATTTTATATAATAAGTTTTCGATTCTCCTGTTGGAATGGAAATTGGAAAGACATGGTTTCTATGGTTTACAATTCTTGCGCCAAATGGAATGTTATCTCCTAGAACATTGGTTTGAATTTTTCCATTCTCAATAGAATACATCTCCAGAAAATCCATTGGTGGAAACGCTTCTTCTAAATAGAAATCATTTCGAGTTAGGGATAGATTTTGAAATTCTATTCTAACCCAATAGACAGAATCCTGAAATCCAAAACTGGGGTTGTCTTGGTGGCTCGGTAAAAATGATTTGGAAAATTCAGGGCTGGCAATTTGCTCAAATTTGAGTTGATTCGTTTTGTCTTCGAGGTAGCTAAGATTTTTTCCTAATGGATATTTCGAAATACCGTCTTCAATTACAACACTGTTCGAGAAAACTGGAATGGAAATCGTAAGCAAAATTAGGTACAGAAGTGCTTTTAAAAATCCCATGGTTCTATTGACTTTTTCTTTTTTTATATGACACATCAACTCTTGCTTGCATTTACAATGTTTTTAAAAACCATTGAAAGTGTAAAGTAGTTTGGCTTGCAATTCAAATAAAGATTTTTTTCGGTTGAAAGAATTAGGATTATCTTTTTCAATGCGTATATACCAAACGTCTAACTATTGATTTATGTGCGCTAGGTATGAAACTTTATTTAGCGAATCTGGCTTTAAAAGCCTATCTTCATAAGCAAAAAAAGAAACTCAATGATAAACTGGAGAAAATACAAAAATGGGTAATTACAAAACTCTGAACGAGATGTTCTTTTCTATTAACGCAAATGCGGGAAACGTTCCAACGTTCTTTACAAAAGATACAAATAAAAAATTCCACGGTGTTACTTTTAGAGATGCCTACACGCAAGGAGAAAATCTCGGACTTTATTTAATGTCACTCGGAATCAACCCCGGCGACAAAGTTGGACTGATGTCTGATAACCGTGTTGAATGGGCAATTGCTGATATGAGCGTTCTTCTCAATGGAGCAGCTAACGTTCCGAGAGGATCTGATTCTACACCGCAAGAAATTCAATATATTTTAGAGCACAGTGAAAGTAAAGTATGCTTTGTAGAGCACGGAAAGCTTTTAGAGAGCGTATTGCCTATTATCCCTCAAACTAGTGTAACTAAGTTAATTGTCATGGATAGAGAATATGTATCCAGACACGAAAGTGTAATTAATATTTATGATGCTATAGAAAAAGGTAAAGCGATAAGAGAATCAAAATTATCTGAGCTTTTGAAAAGAGCAAGAGAAACAAAAGAAGATGATTTATTTACAATTATTTATACATCAGGAACAACAGGTCTTCCGAAAGGAGTTATGCTAACTCATAAAAATATGATCTATAATGTAGTTTCCATTCCTCCTTTAGTAGGTATAAAAAAAGGAGATAGAGTTCTCTCCATTCTACCAGTATGGCACGTTTTCGAAAGAGCAAACGACTACTCTATGGTAGCCGCTGGATCTGCAATTTATTACACAAATATCCGCGACCTGCGAGATGACTTCATCAAAGTAAAGCCTACCTTTATGGCTTCTGCTCCAAGACTCTGGGAAAATCTCTATGCTGGTATAAAATCAAAAGTAGAAAAATCAGAGCCAATTAGACAGTTGTTATTTAACACAGCTTTTGAAGTTGGGAAAACTTACAAGAAGGGACTTGACTACATTCAAGGGAATGAACTACAATCCAAGCAAGAAGACGGAGTCGAAAAAATCAGTAGAACAGTTCAGTCGATTGTAACAACGGCTAACCTTGCTATACCGTCCACTGCTTTAGATAAAATAGTATTTGAAAAAATTAGAGAAGCGTTAGGCGGTCAATTACGTGGAACTATCTCCGGTGGTGGCGCTCTTCCTGCTCACGTAGATGAATTCTTCAATGTAATTGGAATTCCAGTTTATGAAGGTTATGGTATGACAGAATGTGCTCCAGTAATTTCCGTTCGTTCTGTAGGCAGAGTCATTCAAGGAAGCGTTGGTTTTACGCCAGCAGGAACAGAAGTAAAAGTTCTAAATGACAAAGGACAAGAAGTAAGAACGGGGGAACTCGGTATTATCCACGTTAAAGGTCCACAAGTCATGAAAGGATATTATAAAAATCCAGAAGCAACTGCAAAGACAATTGTAAATGGTTGGTTGAACACAGGCGATTTAGGATTTAAAAGCTTTAACGGAACTCTTTCTGTAAGAGGTCGTGTTAAGGATACTATCGTATTACTCGGTGGGGAAAACGTTGAGCCGGTCCCAATCGAAAATCTTCTTTTAGAGCATCCACATATCAACCAAGTTATGGTTGTTGGACAGGATCAAAAATCTCTTGCTTGTTTGATTTGGCCTGATGTGGACAAATTAAAAGAAGCTAGCTAGAACATTAACTATGGTGACGATTTAAATAAAAATGAAAAGCTTCGTGCTCATTACATGACTGCTATCAAAGACATTATCTCTGGTCAAAATGGATTTAAGAGCTTTGAAAGAATTTCCGATTTCCGTTTTCTACCAAAGGTAATGGAAGTAGGAGATGAACTAACAAATCTTTACAAAATGAAACGAAATGTGATCTCTGATAAATATGCAAAACTCATCAAGAGTATGTATGAGTAAAATCTCCCCTCGATAGCCTCAGGGTGACATTTTTTAAACAACTATAATTACTAAGCCGAGCTAATCACTCGGCTTTTTTTATTTTCCACTTGCAAAATACATTTCGCATAAGAAAGCTAAGTTTATGAAAAAAATATTTTCAAAACTTATCTATACTTTTTTAATCTACTTTATTTTTTTAAATCAAATTCATGCAGAAGAAAGCAAGCAGGTCATCAAAAGAATTGGCTTTGGTTCCTGTCTCGAACAATGGAACCCACAGGAAATTTGGAAGCCAATGATTTCCTCGAAGCCAGAATTATTCTTGTGGTTAGGGGATAATATCTATTATGACTCCTATATTGCAGATGAAAAAAAATACTATTACAATCTTCTCACCAGTAGAAAAGAATTCCAAAACTTAAAAAAAATTTCTAAAATGCTCTATACATGGGATGACCATGACTATGGAATCAACGACTCAGGGGCGGAATATGAAGACAAAGTAAATTCACAGAGAATCTTTCTAGAAGCATTTGAGGAAAATCCGTCTTCGCCGCGATGGAAACGTAAGGGAATCTACGACTCCTATTATTTCGGAACGAAGGGAAAGCGGTTACAGGTAATTATGCTCGACACACGTTACTTTCGTTCTGAACTAAAAAGAGATTGGAGAAAATACTTTGGCATTAAAAGAAATATCCCGAACACGGACGAAGGTGCTACTGTTTTGGGAGAGGCTCAATGGAAATGGTTATCAGATGAATTAGAAAAAGAAGCAGATCTTAGAGTTATTGTTTCTAGTATCCAGCTTGTAAATACATTTCATCCTTTTGAAAAATGGGGAAATTTCCCTTCGGATAGAAAAAAGTTTTTTGATTTAATCAAAGAAAAGAAAGCGAGGCGAGTAATTGTTCTAAGCGGTGATAGACATATGTCTGAACTGAATGTAGAAAAGGAAAATCTCGCCTACCCGATTTATGATTTTACTTCTAGCTCTTTTAACAAACCATTCAAATTCATAGCGCCGGAAGAAAGTGCAAAGCGTGTTGGCAAAGCAATTGTCGAAGAAAACTTTGGGACGATAGACATTTATTGGGAAGACAAATATCCATACTTGGAGTTAAGAATCATTAGTCTCGGTGGGAAAGAAGAATTCTATCACAAAGTCAAATTTAAAGAAATTGAATAGATTAACGTGAGTTCAATGTAAGAGGTTTATATGATTTGACAATGCGTTAAGGTGTCATTCCCGAATTCTTCTGTCGGGAATCTCTACTTCTTGAGACCCCCGACAGAAAACGAAACTCAATAGCAAGCGTTGCTTCCTAGGGTCGCAACATAATGGGGGTGACATAACAGAATAATTCTTATGTCGAACTCACATTAAATAATAATTGCAAAATATAAGTTAAGACCTACTATGAATATAATTAAAATTTAAAGAGGTTCTATGAAACAAATATTTTTAATCGTAAGCATTTCTCTTTTTTCTATCAGCTTATACGCTGATAAATTAGAATGTGTCAAAAAAGCAGAAGAGTCTTTTAAGACCGAGCGCGAAGCTTGTAAAGACAAAGGTGCAGACAAAGAAAAATGCATAACCGATAGCAAAGAAAAGAAAAAAACAACGATAGAAGAATGTCGCAAAACTGCTAAGGCTTGCATTGAAAAAGCAAAGGAAGAAAAGAAAACAGCAATGGGTCAGTGTAAAGAGAAAAAAGGACCTGAGCACAAAGAATGTAAAGAAGGTGTAAACGCAAAATTCAAAGAAGCACAGGAATCTTGCAAGAAAGGTTAATACTTTCTTAGAAGTAAAGAGCGCAATATAAACATTTAACGCTCTTTATTTTTAAATTCAAATCTGTTTTTTTATTTTGCAGTGTCATCAGCGGAAAAAGCAATCTCAGCTTGTTCTTTTAATGTATTTGCAAATGCCGCGTAAGTTTCTTTTAGTTCATGGGTATTTTCCATTAGGCTAGAAAGAGAATTGGGAACGGCATCTCTAGTTGATTTTAACACTTCCAAAAAATATTTCTTTGCAGAAGTTGGATCATGCAAAACATTTAAATAGAAGTAGGCTAATTCTAGTTTTGCGTCATTGCTAGAGGGGCTCAATTCGACTGCTCTGCGCAACGAAAACTCTGCGTCTTCTTTGTTGAAATTTTCTGGATCGGATACCTGAACACAAATTCCACGAAGTAGAAAATACTCCGCATTCCTTTCTCCTTCAGGAACTTTGTCCATCAAAGGAAGAACTGCATTGTAATTCTTGTTACGAATTTCTAATTTTATTTGTTCAATAAACATACGACTTCCTAAGTTTTTGCAATCTTGCATTCTTTTTCAAATAAAGCAAGCATAATTCATCTGCAACTACTCGTTCTTAGGAGCTTTCGCTGGCTTTACATTCACTTGATCTAATAGCTTGAACGGCTCCTGCGCTGGTTCTCCTTTCCGAACAATACTGGCATAGCCTGCAGGAATAATAACCGTTTGACCCTGAGCGGTTACTTTAATTATACCACGGCTACAAATAAGCTTGTCTACGCCTTCCTTGTCTGTGGATATACTAATTTCTGTTCCCTTTACAGTGGATAGGGATGTTCCTGTTGAAACTTGAAACGGTGTGTCTTTGTCATCTTGCGAAGTCTTAAGAAAACTTAGAAAAATTTCACCCGTAGTCAATTCAATGCTACGGGTTTTATCTTTCTTTATTTTTAAAATTGTATTCTCTCGAATTTGAACTAAGACTTCGGGCTCATCTAGAAAATAAATTTCTCCACTTGCATTTCCGAATACTTTTATTGTATCCCCGGACTCTAAGAGTTCCCCCACGCTTGCAACTAACGCAGTGTTTTTTTTCTCTCGAAAGTATTCTATTCGTCCAAGGCTAGTAGATATTTTAGCTATTGGACTTGCTTGTATTGATTCTTTTTTCTTTTTAGCAACGACCGATTTCTTTCCTTTTTCTTGGGAATAAATTGGAGCGGCTAAAGTTAAAAAGCAAACTGAAAGTAAGAACATTTTTTTCATATTAATTCTATCCAAAATATTCTTTCCATTTTTTGTCTGCTTCACTTCCGAATAAAATCTTACATGCTTCTTTAAGACCAGTTGATTTTTTTAAATCGTCTTTCTTTACAACTAAGGAGATCTTAGAACGACGACGTAAAAAGTCTTCTAGCTTTGTAATCATCTCTCTGCGGGAAGCTTCTTCCAATTCTGCGCGAATGTATTCAGTTCCTTCGATTAATACTTTTACCCGTTCTGGGTTCTCGCGGATATCGTCGAGTATCCCCAAAGCCTGTGAGCCATATCTTCTCCAAAGTCTTTTAGATAAAGGCTCACTTGATTCAGAATGAGTCATTTCATCTAGGTTCATTAATTTTGCTTGGTGCAGGAATTCTGTCTTCACGGCATCCGAAGGTTCTCCATACCATTTCTGATCAAAGTAAGGTAATTTAATTCCTAGTTGCTGTGTGTATTCTGCTACTTCATCACCGACATTGATACAATCAGTTAGCTTTCCACCGAAAATACTGATATGCTTATCTTCTTTGTTGACTTCGACTTCATGTTTACGAGATAGTTTTACCCAGTCAGCGGTTTGATCTCCCGTATTGGTTACGACTAAGGGACGCACTCCACATCTTTCGGCAATGATATCTTTTGTTGTTAAAGGATGCGTTAGTTTCACACGCTTATTGATATTTTCTAAAACAAATTCTCTATCTTCCTGTGTGACTTCCGCATAAGTAGAAGTAACCTGTGTATCGGTTGTTCCAATACAAGTTCTATTTCCCATTGGAATTACAAAAAATAAACGCCCGTCATCCGCAAAGAAAGTAAGAATGTGTTTAACTTCTGTTAGCCTCTCTACAATTAAATGAATTCCTTTGCTGAATACATGTCTGTGATTCGTTTTTTGATTTGTTATACCATTGTGCTCATCTACAAAAGGTCCACATGCATTGATTAATACTGTTCCTCTGATTGTAAATGTTTTTCCACTGATTGTATCTTTTGCTTTTACGTTCCATACGTCTCCCGTTTTAGTTGCTCCTTGCGACTCAACGTAATTAGCCGCAATACAACCATAGTTTAAAGCAGCGCGTATAAATAAGAATACAAATCGTGCATCATTATCATGCAAATAGGCATCGGAATATTCAAATCCACCTACTGCATTGTCTAATTTGATGATATCCTCTTCCTGGTTCATCATCGCTTTCGTTAAATATTTTGGAGGCTTTGTAAAGAAATTTCCCATTAGCCAATAGAATAAGGTTCCAGCGTATAACTTCAACACACCATGTCTAAATCCTTTTGTGATTGTGGTAAAGAATCGAATTTCTTCTACTGTCGAGGGGTAATTACGCATTAGCTTGTTGCGAGACATACAGAGTTTACGAACGAGTCCAAACTCGAATGTTTCCATGTATTTGATTCCACCCCAGGCGAGGTTAGAAGAACTCTGGCTCGTAAAGCCTGCAAAATCTCCTTTATCAATAAGAGCAACTTTTGCACCCTTAGCCGACAAAGCGGATGCGGCTACAGCGCCGTTAATCCCTCCTCCTAAAATAATCACATCAAAATTTTCTTTTTGTAACTTTGTAAGGTTACTTTCTCTTAGTTTCATATATCCTCTTTATCCTTAAAATTAGTCCACCAATCCATGGCGGATACCGCATCTACTATGATTCCATATTTTTTCTTAGCAAGTGAAAGCTGTGCAAGCTCGGGCTTAGAAATATAGGCTTTGATTTCGTCCATATCTAGAAATATTTCGTCGACTAGATTTAGTTTGAAAGCCTGCTTTACTTCTTTTAGAAAAGATTTTTTATATAATAAAATAGAACACTGGCATAAAACAGACCAGGGGAAAATGGGCGTTTGCTCCAATGTCTTAAATAATTCATTGAAGTATTGATACAAATCTTCCCTTGGATACTCACCAATTTCTACCATCGTGACGAGTGCTTCCATGCAGGCTGCTCTACAGTATTCATTTAATTCTTTGTTTTCGATAACTTTTTTTAAAGGAGCATCATTTCCATTGGCAATGGAGGCAAGTATAGAGCCTAGATTTTGAAGAACTATATCACCAGTTAAAGGAGTTAAAAAATTTCCCTTTCTAGAGAAAAGTTTTAGTGTAGGGGCAAATGCATTTTTATCTCTAAACTCTGCAAGTAGATAAAGAGAATACAACCAATCATTGTATTCTACTCGCTCTGTGGGATTCTGAGGCTTAGCCGCTTCTCGTTTTAGAATCTTAAGTAAGTCCTGACGGTATAGCTTTGGATTGTGTTGAATTTCCGTTAGCTCCTCGCGTGTCATCTGACGACCGGCAAGGTTTAATTTTTCTAAGACCGTTTCTTTTTTCATTTTATAAACTTCAATGTATTCTCTGTATCTAGATATTTTTTAATTTTTTCATATGGAACTTTTACTTCCACTGCTTGCATTGCATGAATATCAAATAGGTTAATCAAGACTAAAGAATCTGCCGTAAGATAATAATCGTATTGATTTTTTTTGAGTGCGATAAACTCTTCTTTGTCGCTGATGCTTTTGTCTTTTAGCATTACCTCTGTCATAAATTTATGAAGAGGAACTATAAACTTTTTGTCTTTTTTAAAAAGAGAATCAAAAGGAATTTGTTTTCCAGTTGTTAAATCGAAATTGTATGTTTTAAAAGTATTATTTGGATAGGCATTGCCTTCTTGAAAGCTAGAAAAATCAGAGTGAATACTCAAAATTGTATCGGTCTTTAGTTTTACACTAAAATTTCCAGTGACAGAAAAAGGATGAGCATTCTTATCTTTCTTATTGCATTCGAATTCATTGTCATAGGATTCTAGTTTTGTAAAATCATCTACAAAAATCTTGCCGATTGCGCGAATGATATTGCCATCGTATTTAGAGTCTTTGCCTAATTTGAAAATTGGATATTGAATTTTATAAGTGCAGTTGCTTTCTTTTTTGTCTAAGGTCTTTTTTTCAATAGATAAAGGCTCTTTTGATTGGGAACATACATTGAGAGAAGAATATAAAAAAAGACTTAGAAACAGAAGCATTTTCTTTTGAGGCATTATCATATAATATATACAATTTAAATGTTTTTAAAATTGTAAATCACAATCCTTGTCCGTTTTTTTGACATAGACAATGGAAAAATGTTGTATGAAAATACAAGACCTACACATATGCTTGAGAAATGAAGCAATTCGGTTTAATTTTACTTTTTTTAGGAATCCTTAATTGTGCGAGTAGCGTCGATTTTATACCGGATCCAGATTTTACAGAGGAAAATCCCCATTACACCAAGACAAAAGCTGAGGAAGTCGAAATTCTTGCTGAAAGACCAATTCGTGATTTTAAAATGGTAGGCACTGTAATCTTTCGTAACTTCGTAAGTCCGATGGATATGCAATCAGAGCTTCACGCTTTGCAAAGAGAAATGTTTCGATTAAAGATTGACGGAGTTTGGATTTACAAAAAGACTTTAGAAACTGTTCCCCCTTTACTTATAAATACACAAAATCAGGAAGGTATGACTGTCGCCTACACGGAATCACATAAAGAAATGGGAAAGCTAACAGGGTATCCATACAGATATAGGAAGATCAATGACAACAACCCCAAGAAAGTTCGATAGCGAAATCAGAATCACGGAAAGCGGCAAATGGCTATTTCGCGGTGGAGAGATTACGCAGGATAATGTGCTCGGTTTCTTTAAGAAAAATATACGGGAAGATGATCTGGGAATTTATATTACAAATACCTATGCTGAGTTTACAGAGCATGGTTATTTAGATACGAAAGTAATTTTTCTAAAGATCATCGACTCAGTTCAAGAGGATAACAATATATATCTGATAGGAGAAGAGGAAAGTAAAACTAACATTCTTGATTTTTACTTTTATTCTGACTTAGAGGAAAAAATCTTTTGTATGCGTAAGTCAGATCAATTTATCAAATTTACCTTTAACCGCCAAATGCATTCTTTTATTTCCAGTCTAATGATAGAGGAAAACGGGAATTATTTCCTTCAAACAAACGAAGAAAAAATCCCTGTTATACCTTTTACAAAACCAATCGAAGTAAATATACCTGAAAAATTTAAAGTCTAGCTAAAATGTATCATTCCCAAAATTTTCTATTGGGAATCTCTACTTCATGAGATCCCCGATAGAAAATTTCGGGGATGACAACTTACCGTATAAATTTTTCAAGTTTACTATTCTGTCCAGTTGTATTTTTCGGCTTTGAAGATTAGATCCAAGAGAGGGACAATGGGAGTTGTGAGAAATAAAGCCCAGATTAGATTGTTGGTTTTATAAAACTGAAACGCCCACGCATAAGCAATCGTAGCCACAAGAAGTGCATGAAGAATACGCGCGACTCGATGATCGGGAACAGTCTTGGGATCTGTAATCATAAAAAAAGTAAATAGAATCAAGGCTCCATTTTGCAATTGATGAAACAAAACATCCCATCTATAATCAAATCTTAAAATACGATAACTAAGAAAAGAAAAGTAGAAAAACAAAAAAGCATAACTGATCTCGGAAATTCTAGCACGACCCGATACAATAAATCCAAATACAAGAAGCCAAATTCCAATGGTCAATTCAAATCCCCACTGACCCGGAGAAATCCATGTTCCCGGAAAGAGATTAATCCCAAGAATGACTCCAAGCATGGCGGGGTTAAATAAATGTTTGCCGCGAATTCGAATCGTATACTTAGAAGAGATAACAAGAAACGCAATCAGTGGATGAACCCAAAAAGAGTCGCTTCTGATTAGAAGCGACATTCCAAAGCAACTAATGACTGTGCTAAGAAAAGCAATATCAATCTTTAAAATCCGCATCCAAATCAACTGTGTGAGAATTCCGGAAAGAAAGGTCAGAGCGATTTGGAAGGGATGAATGGAAAAATCTCGAAAGAATACACCGATTCCTAAAAGAGTTCCCATGAGGAAAATTTGGAGTAACCGGACATCCGAGCGCAGTAGAATATAAAAATCATTTGCTCTCGAATGTAAGTTAAGCATAGAGCCCTCGTCCCTATTTTGAATCTTCCTTTTTATCTTCTAGCTTTTCTTCACCTGTGTCTAGAACAATCTCGTCAAATACACTGACAGGAAGAAGAACAGATTGGTCTAGAATATAGACATTTCTAAATTTCTCTTCTGTTGTTTTGATCTTTTGTAAGTCTTTGGCTTTGTCGTCTGGATTTACTTTTTTTGAGTTCAACGATATAAGTAGCCACCCCTTCCCCTTTTGTATCTTCTTTATTCTTCACACCGGTTCCGAGTTTTACATCAGGCCAGCGGGGCTCATTGTTTTTTCCTTTTAACGTTTCTTCTCGGAGTGGAGTATAGACATTAGCCGTATAGAAGACTTTTGTTCCAAAGACAGGAAACTTCTGATAGACAGGAACAGTTCTGTGCTTGGTGACATTTCGACTTGAATAGGTTGGAACATTATCGCAACTAGTTATTTTCTTTGAGGCGCCGGAGCCTGTGGATTCATATTTGGTATTGCATTCTTTCTTGGTTCCTGTTTGGTAACGCTCGCTTTCGGTGTAGGTTTCGTTCTTTGTGCCAACTTGACGGTCTTCATAGGAGCGAATTTCTTGAGAAGATTTTAGTTTTACAATATCTTCTCCCTTTAGTTCCCCTTCCCAATCAGACTGTTGGACTGTTGTATAGCGCATAATAGGAATTGTGCGTTGCCAGGAAACATCGACGACTTGAAAGCTAACATTATGAGTCTTGCCAAGAAAATACAAAGAAGTGATGCAAGCTCCAAGTAAAGAAAGTCCCCAGATACTAAACTTCTTCCAATTAAATCCTTTCTTGGGATTTTCAACGGGAGTTGTTTTTTCTACTTTTTTTGCAGCCTTTAGTTCTTTTTCCTTTTGAACTTCAAAGTAATTCTTTTTGCTCGACTCCTGAGAGGCACCGCAGGATAAACAGTTGTTATCCGTGACAGAGTTTAAAGTTTCACAAAAAGAACAAAGCCAATCTGCGCCTGCTTTGAATTTGTCCGCTAGGGCTTTGTCTTCTACTTTTTCTTCTTTGCCTTCCTTTAAGTAGAATTTTATATTTTCATTTCTCGCATTTCCACAAGACGGACAGGTTCTAACATCACCACGAATCGCCTTCTGACCGCATTTATCGCAGTCCCAATATTCATACACTAATTCTTCTGTAACTGTAGCCATAAACCGAGACAGTATTCAGACTTAGTTTTTTTTCAAGGATTTAATTTTGTGAATTGTCTTAGATAGAATTCATTGGATTGTGTCTAACGAAGGAATTTTTATGAAGCAAGCACTGATTAAATTTGGCAGCAGATGGTTATTATCCCTACTCCTAATATTCACAGAAATGGGATGCTTACCTAGAGTCGAGTTTTGGATTGCAAATGAATCCAATGCAGAATATAAAATCGAGATTCTATTTAAGAAAAAATATACAATAGAAGGATTTAATGCTCTCTTTGGATATAAAATTGATAGACCGATTGCAGTTGCCAGAACACCGGCACCCTCCTACGATGATATGTTTTTTCAATCGGATATGAGTAAAAAAGATCCAAATCGACTGACAGAAACTGATTTTCAATACAATCCAGTTACGGCTACTTTTTATTATACGCTAAGATCGAAAAATGCATTCCTACTCGAACAAGCCACAAGCCCCAATGACTCGCGAGGAATTGAACTAATTCAAGAATTAAAATTTATCTCGAAAGATGGAGAGATCATCTATCGAGGGAAAGAAATTCGCAAACTATTTCTGGCAAACAAGAATTTGACGATTGTATTAAAATAGGATTTCTAATTCTAAAAATAGTTCTGTCAGTTTCAAAACAATCATGACTTTGTTTCCGCTAGCGGCAAAGTAAAAGTAAACGTGCTTCCCTTTCCAACTTCACTGATTGCCCAAATCGTTCCACCTTGTTTTTCTACAAATTCCTTACATAAAATAAGTCCGAGTCCTGTTCCTTCTTCGTTATCTGTTCCATGGCTAGTAACCTTAGAATCAATCCTGAAAAGTTTGTCTATATTCATAGGTTCAATTCCAACGCCTGTATCGGTTATCGAAACTTCCAAAAAAATATCCTTTCTCTGTGTGGATACTGTTATTTTGCCGTTAGCATGCGTAAACTTAATTGCATTAGTTAATAGGTTTCTAAGAATTGTAGCGGTTAAGGAATTGTCAGCATAAACTATGTCTTCTGTAGAAATATTACTTTCGATTGTAATATTCTTTTTAAGGGCACTTCCATTTATTATTGGAATCGTAATGGAAAGCAATTCATTCATTGAACTATTTCGGGGGATAATTTTGATTTTCTCTGTCTGCGATTTTGCCCATTGCATTAAATTTTCTAGCAATGCATACGACTGCTTTGCTGTATGATTCATTATTTGGGCATATTGTTGAATCTGATCAGTCGTATAGTTGGGTGCATTTTCAAAGAGTAATTTACTGAATCCAAGTAAAGTGTTGAAAGGATTTTTTAGATCATGCGCAATGATGGAGAAGAATTTATCCTTAGTTGCATTTAGTTCTTTTAGCTGTTCATTTGTTTTTCTTATTTTTTCGCGAGACTGTTTTATTTCAATATGAGTTGCCACTCTCATTGTCAACTCTGCCGTGTGAAAGGGCTTAGTGATATAATCCACAGCTCCGATTTCAAATCCCTTTACTATTTTTTCTGAATCAATAACAGCCGTTAGAAATATAACTGGAATTTCTTTCGTGTCTGGATTTGCTTGCAGAATTTTGCACACTTCAAATCCATCCATTTCCGGCATTTGTATATCTAGCAAAATTAAATCAGGACTTTCTTTTTTAACTGAGTCGAGGGCTTGACTACCCGAAGTTGCAATGGAGACATTGTATCCAATTTCGTGTAGAGTTTTCCCTAATACTTGAATATTTTTAGGAGTATCATCTACGATTAGAATTAGAGGTTTCTTTCTATCAAACATCTTTGGCACTTACCTCCAAAATTTCTAAAAGGAGCATCGTTGTATCATCTTTAAACTTTCTATTGCAATAGTTACCAATTATTTCATACAACTCATCTAAGCATTCATTGCCTGATTTATTTTTTAGTTTAATGGTTGTTTCATTAAATCGCTCTAAGCCATACAACTTTTCTTTCGAATCAAATACTTCGAACATCCCATCTGAATAAATCAGAAGTTTGTTTCCTTTTCTAAGTTTAAAAATATAATCATCAAACTCTACATCAGGTATCAATACAAGAGGCACACCTCTTCCTTCTAAAGTTTCAACTTTTTTTCCTTCAATCAAAGAAATCGGATGATGCCCTGCATAGGAATAATGAAGTTCGCCTCGATGGACATAATACTTTATATATACTCCCACAAAAAAATGTTCCTTAATGAGTGGAATTATATGTTGGTTAATGATAGTTAAACTCTCGGCAGGACTTACATTCTTAGAAGAAGCAATTTTAAAAGCAAGTAATATCATTCCTGACATGAGAGCAGAGGAAACTCCATGTCCGGAGATATCTCCAAATAGTAAATCAATCCTCTGGTCTGTATCGGACGGATAATCTTCGTAAGCTATTAGATCTCCTCCAATTTTAAAGTATGGTTTATAAAAACTACTAAATTGAAAATATTTTGATTTGGGAAACTCTGTCGCAATCAGTGAGGCTTGGGTTTGAATGGCAACATTTAGATAACCATCCATCTTGTCATAGAGTTCCTGCAACTTTTCACGAGACTGTTTTATCTCTATATGCGTTGCTACACGTGCAGATAACTCGGCAGTATTAAAAGGTTTTGTAATATAATCAACAGCTCCCAATTCAAATCCATTTAGAATTCTTTCTGGCTCAATGACCGCAGTTAGAAATATAACAGGAATACCTTTTGTATCTGGATCTAATTTGAGAATCTTGCAAACCTCAAATCCATCCATTTCCGGCATTTGAATATCAAGCAAAATTAAATCAGGCTTTTCCTTTTTCACCGATTCGAGTGCTTGCATTCCTGAAGTAGCAATTGAAACATTGTATCCTATGTCATGAAGAGTCTTACCTAATACTTGAATATTTTTGGGTGTATCATCTACAATGAGAATTAACGGTTTATGTGTATTATCCACATTACTTCCTTATAAGTATAATTTTTATTCGTATCTAGTCTAAAAATTTTTCTTTGATTTCAAGAATTACCGATAGCTGGTTAATAAACAGGTCAACTAATCTCGGATCAAAATGTTGTTCTTTTTCTTTTTGTAATAAACTAATAGCGTCATCAATCGACCATGCTTTCTTATATGGTCTTTCGGAAGTCAATGCATCAAAAACATCAGCAACTGCAACGATTCTTGCTTCAATCGGAATTGCTTCTCCAATTAATCCATTGGGATAGCCTGATCCATTCCATTTTTCATGATGCGAAAATGCAATGCGCTCTGCCATCTGGATTAATTCGGATTCACTATTTGCTAAAAGTTCAGCCCCGATTTTTGCATGAGTTTTCATAATTTCAAATTCCTCAAAAGTCAGCTTTCCTGGTTTTAATAAAATTATATCTGGAATTCCAATCTTACCAACATCATGCATCATGCTTGCACTTAGAAACATTGCTAGTTTTGCATTTTCCATTTTGGCAGCTTCTCCAAGAATAACAGAATAATGACTCATTCTTTTTACATGCATCCCTGTTTCATTGTCTCTAAATTCTGCTGCTCTTCCTAGCCTATCAACTAAGTCTAGTTTCGATATCTCAATTGTTTTCAAAGCTTCTCGTAATTCAATGGTTCGCGCATCTACTACTTCTTCTAAATTTTCAGTTAGCTTTTTATTTTCGATATGAGTCTTTACCCTCGCCAATAATTCTAATGACTGAAACGGCTTAGTAATATAATCCACTGCCCCGATTTCAAATCCTATGAGTATATCATCAGTATCCGCTTTAGCTGTTAAAAATATTACAGGTATCTTAGAAGTATGCGCTGATGCTTTTAGTATTTTGCAAACTTCAAAGCCATTCATTTCTGGCATTTCGATATCTAGTAAAATTAAATCAGGAAGTCCGGCGTTTATTAAATCTAGTGCTTGTTTTCCGGACATTGCTACACTAATGTTGTATTCTTTATCATGCAGAATTTTACCTACTACCTGAATGTTATTGGGAGCATCGTCCACAACAAGAATTAGAGGTTTTTTTAAAGTTTCCAAGATTCTTCCTTTTTAATGAAAATTGATATTTCATCTAACGTTGTGTAAATTTTATCTGTATTGAATGTCTCAATAGAATCTTTTAATTCTGAGCAGAATTTTTTTAATCTTGCTATATCATGTTCTACAGAAAATTTTTCTAACTCTTTTTCAAATGCAATTAAACTATCAAAGTTTAAAAATTGCTTTAAGTTTAAAACAATTGGTAAATATTTTTGAAGTAATTCAAATTTAGTTTCAACGGATAATGGCTCTTTTGCTCTTACAGAAGCTGTAATAGTTTCAATCGGTTTCTCTACTTCTGCAATTTCAGTTTTAAGTTCATTGGGTAAGTATTTAGTAAGCAATTCTAATAGGTCGTATTTATAAACTGGCTTTAATAAAAATGAATCAACGATTTTTGCAAATCTCTTTCTCTTCTCCAATTCCTGATGCAGTAAGAGCAATAACTGGAATATGTTTCAATTTTTCATCTGCTTTAATTAGCTTGGCAGCAGTGTATCAATCCATAACTGGCATTTGCATATCCATTAAAATAAGATCGGGATCTATTTTAGGAGCAAGATTGCCACAGTCTTCCCCATTCTCAACCTCGATTACAGTAATATTGAAAGGTTCGAGATATAATTTAATAACTTGTCGGTTAGATAGAACATCTTCCGCGAGTAAGACAGTAGGGTTTTTAAATCGAATCTGTTTAAGCCAATTCCTTCCATTTATTATTTCTTCCTCCGTTTTGAGAGCGCCTATTTCAATATCAAAAAGGGATACAATAAAAATGGAACCTTTTCCAATTTCACTTTCTACGGAAATTGTTCCACCGATTAGTTCAACTAGACGCCGAGTAATGCTTAATCCTAAACCCGTTCCGCCGTATTTACTTCTACTTTGTCTTGCCATTTGTCTGAATGGTTCAAATATGTTTTGCAATTCACTTTCCGGAATTCCAATTCCACTGTCCTTAATCGAAATAAGAAAATCGACTTTACTTCTTTCTTCGTTTTTGGGGATAATGGCAACTTCAATTTCTACACTACCATTTTGTGTAAATTTGACAGCATTCCCAATTAGATTGAAGAATATTTGTCGTAAATACTTTTCATCGGTAATAAGGCTTCCGGCAAATCTTTCGCAATGGAGGTAACCAAGGTTATCCCCTTCTCAGATGCTTTCATTGAGAAAATGGAAATTATTTCTTTTATGAGGTTATCCATATTTACAGGCTCATTAGTAACTACCATGCGACCTGCTTCTACTTTAGAAAGATCTAATATATCGTTTATCAGATCCAGCAATACTTTACTGCTCTGAACAATATTGCCCAAATACTCAGTAAAAGTTTATTGCCTTCTGTCTTTTCTTGCAAAATGGTTGAGAAGCCTACGATTGCATTGAGAGGTGTTCTAATTTCATGACTCATATTTGCCAGAAATTCGCTTTTCCTTCTGTTGGCTATATCCGCTTCCTTTTTTGTTTGTTTTAATTCTTCTTCCGCTAGTTTCCGATCCGTCGTATTTCTTACCACACTTAAAACTTTATCCTCACCGTAACGAACTGTTCTTGCTTCAAAGAAATTTGATTTATTGGAAATTGTTAGGGAATATTCGAAGATTTGCATTTGTTGAGAGGCTAATACTTTCTCTAAAACAGTTTGAAATACTTCTACCCAATCAGCAGGCATTACATTAGAGATTTTCTTTCCAATAAAATCTTGCGGTATTGCATAGGCATCGTCAAAAACAGGAATATAAAAGTCAATGAATACTCCTTCTTTATTCAAGGTAAAAATCATATCTGGAAATGCATGTATAATTGCAGACAGTTTCGCTTGATTATTATTGAGAGCCTCTTCTGATTTTTTTTGTTCGGTAATATCCCAATTGGTTCCTATTATGCTCAGCGGTTTTTCAAATTAATCGCGCAGAACCATTTGCAAGACCACGAATATAATGAATGCTATTATCTCACCAAACAACCCGAAATTCTGTAATAAATTCTTTTCGCCGCTGATAGCCATTTGCATTTCATGTCGGCATTCGTTCCGCATCGTCAGATGAAGACCTGACTGCCATGCTTCATATACGCCACCAAATTTTTCTTTTGTTGTTCCATATAGAACATACATTTGTTCGTCCCATACAATTCGATTGTTTACAATGTCATATTCCCATACACCAACACCACCGGCACGGGTGGCTAATTCTAAACGGAAAGCAGATTGTTTCTGCGTCTCTTCCATTTTTATTCTTTCTGTAATATCTAAAATACTGGTTAGTATAAATGTATCCCCATTTATTTTGATTGGATTCAAGCCGACTTCCAATGGGATTTTTGAGCCATCTTTTCGCATACCGTATACGATAGGATATGCTTTCATACTTCTAGCAACCGGCTCCAACATATACTCTAACCTTAAATTTCCGTGGTCAAAAGCATTTTCTTTCGGAACAATGATTTCAATTTTCTGTCCAATCAATTCTTCGATTTTATACCCAAAATAGTTTTCGGTTTGAAAATTTGCAAATTGTATGAATCCGTTGGCATCGACTAATAAAACTGAATGGGGTATTGATTCTACAACCAACTCAAATTTTTTATTGCATTGAGTTGCTTCATCAATTTCGATAATGAGTTTTTCGTTCGTGTCAGCCAGTTCGGTCGTTCGTGCATCGACTTTACTTTCCAGGGTTTCAGTCAGTAATTTTACTTCGTTTTCTATCTCAATACGTTTAGTAATATCTAAAGTATTACTAACGATATATTTTTACCTGAAAGTTCAATTAGGTATAATGAAATTGACAAAATAATTTTTCGCCATTTTTTTTCTTACTTTCAATGGTCTTATTTACTATTCTTCCATCTTTTGCCATTAGGCTGTAAGAGAACTGTACGTTCTTTAAATCTGCCCAAAAATTTAATTCAATTGTTGTTCTTCCTTTAATTTCTTCACGTGATAACCCATAAATGCATCAAAGGCATTTTTTGCATCGAATATAAAACCATTGTTCATCCAAGACTTAAACCCAACCGGACTTGAATCGAAAATTTTCAAAAACGTTTTTCGCTTTGGAGTAAGGAAATTTCGGCTTTTTCTCTCCCGAAATATCTTCGTGCGAAACAGTTACATAGACAGGTCCTTCCCCATCGAAGCGTGTAACTTGCAAATGAAACCATCGCTTTTCGGTAGTTGAATCACAAGGGTATTCTAATTGGAATATTTGCATTTCATCACGAATGACTGCGCGAATTCCCCCTGCAGTTGCTTTTGCATACTCATAATCTTCTGATTCCAAAGGAACTAAATCACAGATGTTTAAATAATTGTATCGCTTCTGTTTCTCTGACGGTATAAGCGAATTATCCGCTCCAATAGCCCGCCATGCTTTGTTTTCAAAAATAATTTCGCCCTGCTCATTTAGAACAGCAATACTAGATGATAATGCATCGAGTGTTGCACGACTAAAGCGCTCTGATTCGAATAAGGCTTTTTCTATCCGTTTACGTTCGGTGATGTCGCGAATTTTACCTATTACCAATGGCTGATTGTCTATTGAAATAATGTTACCAATAACTTCGGTAATCACGTTGATTCCGTCTTTGCGAAGAATTACGGTTTCTAAATACTTACCGGCGATTGTTTCATCGTTGGTTAAAAAAAGTTTTAGCAAGGAAGGTGAATTCAAATTATAGGTTGTCATGTTTAACAGCTCTATAGACGTAAAGCCTGTAATGATGCAAAACATTGGATTAACAAAGAGAAAATTGCCGTCTAAATCAACTAAGCAAATACCATCAAGGGACATATTTGTAATTGCCCGAAATTTTGTTTCACTTTCCTTTATTTGATGCATTGATAAAAGCATATCATCATTTATTTGTCGGAGTTCTTCATTTTGTAATTCTATCTCTATATTTTTTTTTCGTAATAGTTTTTCGTCGGCACGAATCTGTATATCTTTCTGTTTGTTCTGTCTAAGAGTTTCTGCTTCTCGTAATTCACGGTCTAGAGCTGAACCGAGTAAAGCAAGATGATTTTTCATGATATAATCGCTGGCACCCATTTTCATTGCTTTGACGGCTAACGTTTCACCCATAGTGCCTGACAATAATATAAATGGTATGTCTAAATTGTGTTTTAGAAACTCATCTAAAGCATCAAGACCGGTGAAATTAGGCATAGCGTAATCAGAAATAATGCAATCCCATATTTCATTCGTTAACAACGCCTTTAAGTCTTCGTGAGTAAATACTATCTTATAAAAAGGCTCGAAATCATTTTCTTTTAAATGATTGATTGTAAGAAGCGCATCATCTTCGTTATCCTCGATTAATAAAACACGGATTTTTTTCATTTAATTTGGAAGCTCATTTAATATCAGCCAATACAATCCCAGATTTTGAATTGCTTTTGTAAATTGGTCAAAGTCAACCGGCTTACGAATGTAGCTATTAGCCCCTAATTCATAACTATGAATTAAATCCTGCTCTTCTTTTGAAGAAGTGAGCATGACTATAGGAAGTAGTTTTGTAATTTTATTTGCACGTATCTGTTGCAATACTTCCAAGCCATCCATTTTGGGAAGTTTAATATCGAGTAGAGTAATTTGTGGCATGAGAGTTAAATCTCTGCCTAGATATTTGCCGGTTCCAAACAAAAAATCAAGTGCCTCTTCCCCATCTCTAGCTACAACAACTTCATTGGAAATGTTACTGTCCTTTAATGCCTGAATTGTTAGCAATTCATCATCCGGATTGTCTTCTATTAGTAAGATAAATTTAGTTTTATTTTTCATAATTTTATAGCTTAAAGTAAAAACTTGCTCCTTTATTTATTTCTGCCTCTGCCCAAATTCTTCCACCGTGTTTAACAATGATTCTATTTACAGTTGCTAAACCAATTCCAGTTCCTTCAAATTCTGAAACACTATGCAATCTCTGAAATGCACCAAAGAGTTTATTCACATATTTCATATTGAAACCAACACCATTGTCCCGAATAAAATAAACGGTGCTATCTTCTTGAATTGTTTTTCCAAATTCAATTTTGGTTGAATCATTTTTGGATGAGTATTTCCATGCGTTACTGATTAGATTTTGCAGTGCAATGCGTAAAAGATTTTTATCTCCCGAAACTTCGATATTACTTTGTATTACAAATTCCGCTTTGCGAGCTAGGCTTAATTCTTTGAACTCGTTTGTGATAGATGTTACAATTTCTGATAAATTAACCTTTTCAATTTTCATTTCAGCTTTGGTAACGCGCGATAGTTTGAGCATATCGTCAATTAGCTGCCCCATTGTTTGGGATGCTTTGCGGATACGGGCTAAATAATCCAGACCTTGTTCGTTTAGCATCTCAGTGAAATCTTTTTGCAATATTCTACTAAAGCCATCAATGCCACGAAGTGGAGCGCGTAAGTCATGGGAAACAGAATAGGAAAATGATTCGAGTTCTTTGTTCACCGCTTCCAATTGATTGGTGCGTTCTTTCACTCTTTGCTCAAGGGTTTCGTTTAACGTTTTTATTTCTGCTTCTGCCTGTTTGCGCTCGGTAATGTCTTCAAAGGTTGCAATCACTTCAAAGGGTTTAGAGTTACCATCTTTAAATCGCGGTATTGAATTAATATTAATCCAAGTATAATTATTTATTAGTGGATTAAAAACACCCATTGTAACATTGTTTACGGGTTTTCCTGTTTGCAACGTAATGGCAGCGGGATGTGTGTCTCCCGGAAAATCAGAACCATCTTCATGTATTGATTTCCAACGTGGGTCAATGGATGTTCGCCCCTGCATTTGATCGAGAGTCAAACCAAGAATTCTTTCTGCAGATCGGTTGGCATCATTAATTTCACCCTTTGCGTTTTGGTAAATCTTACCTAGTGGTGAATTATCAAATAAAAATTTGTGTTTACTTTCGCTCTCTGCATTTTTTAACTTAGCATACTTTAATTCTTCGATTAGCCGTAGATATTCTTCATTTTTTCCTTGCAATAGTCTTTCGTTTTCTTTTCGTTCTTCAATTATTATAGTTTGCTGTCTATTTGTTGAGTTTGATAAAAGCAATTCGTCTGCACGATTTTCCTTTTCTTGGTTTTGATAAACTAGTTCTTTGTCTGCGATGACTAAATCAGCGATGCGTTTTTCATTTTCTAGCTTATATCTTTCTAACTCTTCAATCAGTTCTTCCGTGCTTTTATCTTGATAATTCATGATTCTCTCCTGATATACCTCTCAAAACGAATTCGGATGACCAAGATGGAATAAAAGGAAATAGTAGTATAATTATATTGAATATATTCCCTGTTATAAGAATTTCAGAGGATGACTCAAGATATTTCGAGGATGCCATTACTAACTCCCGTAATATCCTAGTTATTCGTCAAGGGATTAATGCATTTTTTTTCTAACTAAAAGTTTTAATATCTAGCTTTTTGCAATTAGCTTAACAATTCAAATTCTTGGATAAGCAAGCCAAGCTCTTTATTAACCTAACCTAAACCAAGGAAAGGAAATAAAAAGGAAATACAGGAACTATTCACAAAAGAATTAGAAGAAAATACAATAGATGCATCTAAAATCAAATGCTTGAATCTAGGAATATGGGACTATCCAAGCGGCTGTGCTAGGGGAAAAATCATAGTATGCGCTACAGAGGAAGTTTTATGGGACTTTAGTAATTTCGAATTGTTATGGAAGGAGAATGTAAGCGGAGTTAGCATAATCTTAGTTGTGATTCATAGAGGAGAGCCTACAACCTTCAATTAACTTAAAAAAACATCTAATAGAATATTTGTAGAAGAAATAAATCCATTCTAATAAAATGTTTGTCAAAGAAAATAGCAAAATTATACTTCGCCAATGAAGATAAATGGAAAAAGAATCGTTATCACTGGAGCCGCTTCAGGAATAGGAAAAGAAACATTATTATTACTCAAAGCCTATTCAGGTGTTAAAATACTGGCTACAGATTTGAATATCCAAGATATAGAACAAAGTGAAGTCGTTAGTTCTTACCAATGCGATGTATCCAATCCAGATAATTTAAAAAAGTTGATTCAAAAAGCGGAAGATGTGCTAGGTGGAATTGATATATTTTATGCCAATGCTGGCTTTGCCTACTATGAAAAAATCCAGGATCCTAGTTGGGATAGAATTGAGAATATCTACAATACAAATGTTTTTTCACCCGCATACACAGTTGCCTATCTAAATGAAAAATTAAAAAATCCATTTCTATTTATTGTTACAGCATCTGCAATGAGCCATCTTCCTTTGCCCGGCTACGCTCTATATGCCGCTACAAAATCGGCAGTTCATTCGTTTATGGAATCATTTCGTTATGAACTTAAACCAGCTAACAAGATTATGGTAATTTATCCAATTGCCACTCGAACAAAATTTTTTACAACTGCGGGTAAAGAAGTGCCTGTTCCCTTTCCTTCTCAGTCTGCACAAGCTGTTGCTAAGTCGATAGTGCGTGGAATCAATTGGAATTCTAAAAGAGTCTACCCATCCTTTCTTTTTCGTTTGATTCAATATTTAGATAGATTTCTTATTTTCCCATTGAAGGTATACCAAATCTTAGAAGGAATTAAGCTAAAGAGAATAATTAAGTGAACACTCAGCCTACAAAAAATGAATCCATTCGGTGGATCAATCGCCTAACGATAAAGAATGAAATTCCGCTTTATTTTTTATCGTTTCCTTATTTTATCAATTTTGCAATTTTTTCAACCAATATTGAATTTACAAAATTAATTCAAATAGCTTTGTCCGGACTTACGATTTCAACAATACCTTTTATACTGGGCTATTTACTCAGAAGAAAACGATTGTCCGACCTATTGTATCTGTTAGATGATCCAGATAAATCAATAACATTAGCAGAAACTTCTCGAATACAAAATGCACTTTTACAGCATCCATTTTGGGAAGGTAGAGTCATTGTGATTCGATGGACTTTGGCGATATTTGGTTTTTTGGCATTCGCAGTTCCAACCTTTGGTATAGAGGCAAGAGATTCGATTGCAGTGGGATATGGATGCATCATGATGATTCCCGTTTTGTATTTGAGTTTTTATTACCAGAGCGAAGTGGAATTAATCCCTTTACTCAAATTGAATTCATTTCGAAAAATTCCACTGGAGATAAGAGAAATTCGAATATTCACAATTTTTCAAAGAAATTTATTCACTCAAATAGCAATTACACTTTTACCTATTATGACTCTTGGCTACTATCTTGTAGCGTATCATATTCACGTTATTGAATTGGCCAACTTAATGGTAGAACTTCCAATCATTATAATCATGATGTTAGCCATTATCCTCTATTTGGCGATTGTTGGAAATAATTCTTTGAGTCATGATATTGAAAATATAAATACCTCCATCAGTGATTTAGAAAATGGACGCATTCAGAATAGAGTTCCTCATATTTCCACTACGAATCTAAATTATACGATCCTCAAAACGAATAGTTTTTTGCAAAAGTTAAATGAATATTTTAAAAATATATATTTAGAATCTTCCAAGATGCAAGAAACATCTGTAATTTTAAAAGGCAACACTGAGCATGTTTTTTCTGAAATTCACAATGAAAATGAATCCATTCGATCTATCTCACAGGCAATTCAAGATATCAATTTAGTATCGAATAGCATTCTGGACACAGTAAAGAGCCAAACAGAAAAAATCGAAAATCTTGAATTAGAATTAGTTAGAATTACAGATTCTATGGTAATGTTAGCCAATGAATCCAATTCATTAACTTCCATTGCACTGGAGTCAGTAAGTCATTCGCAGAATACTCAGAAAGTGATGGACGATGCTTTGGGAAAAGTTTCCAATCTTGTTCAGGCAAATGAAAGTATCAAAGAAACTGTTACAATTGTAGAAGAAATTTCAGAGCAGATCAACCTACTCTCGTTAAATGCTTCTATTGAAGCGGCAAGAGCTGGCGAATATGGACGAGGCTTTGCGGTAGTAGCCAGTGAGGTTGCAAGGTTAGCTGAAAAGACACAGGAAAATATCAATCGAATTAAGATGAATATGAAAAAGTCCAATACTTATTCTAAGGAAAGTATGGAGGCTATGCGTTTGATTCAGACAAGTTTTATATCGTCGATGAATGATACGCAAGTCATGGCTTCTAACATTGAAAATATGTCGGCAAAATCAAAAGCTAACTCAACCAAAGTCAGAGATGCAAAAACTATAATTATGGATATTGGTTCGCGAGGAAAAATTATTTCCATGAAAATTGCAGAGCAAGGAAATCAAACCGAAGACATCAATGCACTTCTAGCAGGAATTGGCAATAGCAGTCAATCGATTCTTGAATCGTTTCAAAAACTAAAGGAACTATCTGTTCTCGTCCAATCCATCTCTGACAATTTGAATAAAAATCTACAACATTTCGAACTCTCTGAATCTATGGATAGGTAATATGGATGCCCCACATAAATTCAATGGTCCGGAATTGTCAAAAACATGAATTCTTTTGTGTCGAACTTTCTACATTCTTTGGTTCTTTGTCACTGTGAAGCCCAGCTTTTTTTCCAGCTTGTTTTAATACTAAACAAAGCTCCCTTAGTTGCGATAACTTTTCGATTCGCATTGTAACTGCGCTTGGACTCATATCTATTTTATCCATTTGACTGTAGCCTCTCGATGTCTTCTTGATCTACTTTGCTATTTACCATTCCACCAAACACCGCATAATCAATATTTTCCTCTTCCAATACTTTTATAATGTTTTTAAATTCCTGTAATAAATTTAGCATACCTAACTCCTTTACTTATGCAAGGTTCAAACATTTTTGTTATCAATCAAACCTAATTCTAATGCTTTTTTTTCGATACATTTCTTTTCATAATTCATAAAAGTAATTCCAACCAAAATTCCTTCTTCATTGTATCGCCAAAGACTACCATTCTCTTTAGGCAAAGTTCTAACAGCATTTTGTGGTTTTTCAAAGCTTACATACATTACATCCGCTTCTTTGTCATAATCGAACGATTCTATAGGAATAAATCTCTTTGCTGCATGAAGATAGTCTTCTTCTGAATTGTCAATGACACGGAGCATTCCATTCTCCTCTGCTTTTCTGTATGGAATTGCTTCATAGATTTTATATTTTGTTAGGGATACAGGATAATCAGTATCATCCACACAGATTACATATTGTTTATTTGATTCCATTTAATTCGCGTAGGGGTTGAATAATTTCAACCCACACTCACAATGAAAGCCACAATTATAAAAGAAGATTTGTTGTTGATTCATTTATAATTTTCATCCTCTAGCCAGTTTTGGGGATTCGCTTCAATATATTGCTTGATGCGAAAATAATCTTCCTCGGTTCTAATAATATGTTCGTAATAATTTCTCTGCCATTGAAAGTTTTCAAAATTATTTTGATTGCACCATCTAGTCACAGAAGCTTTATAGGATCGAATTATGGAAGGAATAGAATTCTTTTGCAGATGTTGAAAGGTTGATCTATTTCCTTCAATAGCAACGTCTTGGTGGTTTAATTGTATTATCCCGTGCAAATGATTTGGCATAATAATATATTCATCTAAATTAGCATTTTGAAAATGCAATGGAATTTCCTTCCAGAATAAATCTGCAATTTTACCAATATCTAACAATTCCATTTTATTACATTGAATCCTTCCAAAATCATTCCGTTTATCCTTAACACATATTGTGATATAATAAAAATTACCCGCTGCATAGTTATATTCTTTCAATCTAATTGATTTTCTGTTATTGTGTTCCATTTTCACTCTAATTCAAATTGCAAAATATTTATCGGATACGGGCATTTTTGTATTCGGGCAGAAATTATTCTGCCCCTACGTGTTCAAAAAATTACATTTATAAACGTAGGGGTTGAATAATTTCAACCCACAATTACAATGAAACCCACAATTACGAAAATATTTTTGCATTAAACCTCTCATCAGCGAAATATTTACTATCACCAATTTTTACCATAGAGCCACCATTTAGAACAATAAAATTTCCATTCGAAAGTTTACATTTACACTGAGGACAATAGCTAAAAGCTTTTTGTTTATTTGAAAGTTTTTGTTTTTTATTCATAGTATTGTATTTAAGCTGCTTTTCTTTTTGGAATTTTTTCGGGTTCTTCTTTTGGTTCTCCACCATTCCAATCTGGATCAGAATCAAAGACAAGAATGAATTTTCTTTCTGGAAGCGTATCATCTATAGCAAACTCCAAAGAAAATTCCCCCGTTTCAAAACTAGTTAAGGTTGCAAATTCATCCGACTCTGGGTTTTGATTTTCTTCCCCCAAGATTCGATCCTTATGAACGTTATTCGCTATCATATCAATTCTAGCAGCAGTTTGCTTACTTAAAATGGCAATGGTTGGAAATATTGTATACTCTTCCCTAAATTCTATCGCTGAATGATAAAGCGTTCTATCCCAATACTGATAATCTTCAAACTCAAAAATTTTTCGAAAGAGAATACATTTTTTAATCTCTCCCAATTCACTCCTATCCTCTTTCAAGGACTGAATAATTTGTCCGGCTAACTTTTCTGCAGCTTGTTGACTCAGTTTGGATTTCTTTAATAAATAACCAACGATAGAATCTAGACTTTTAGGTTCGTTGTCAATTTCAACTAACGTATAGATTTTATCCATTAGCCCTTCTAACTTACTCCAATCTATAAATTCCTCTTTTCTTTTCATTTTTTATTCCTTATAGTTTTTTCTCAATACATAGCTTCGCCCCATCATTCCCATATATCAGTAAATGGGCAGAAATTATTCTGCCCCTACGTGTTCAAAAAATTGCATTTATAAACGTAGGGGTTGAATATTTTCAACCGACAATTACAATGAAACCCGCAATGTCTTCTTGATCTACTTTGCTTGTATCGCCATTTCCAAATTTCTCTTGTAGTTAAGGAAGTCCAGATCCATACTCAACATACTTGATCTTGAAGTCCTCACCATTCTCTACAAATCGAATTTTAAAACTCTCGCCATATTCGACAAATTGCCATTTGCCGCAATCTGTCTGTGAATAGGAAACAGGAATAATTTTTAAATCCTCTCCATACTCAACGGCTCGCACTTTAAAGTCTTCCCCATACTCTACAATCTTAACCTTCCCACTCAAAGTCTTGCCTCTAAATGTGCAAGCTTTCGAAACCGGCTCCGTCAATATTCCCACTGCAAAGAATAAAATTAAAATCAATCCTATCTTCTTCATTGTGAATCCTTTTTTTTAGTTAATTTTTTTATGTAAATGATTAGACGAGGGAATATGGATGATTTACAATAGTGTCGGGAGTTTTCAAAATGGTGTAATGGAAATTGGATTTTTCAGTTGTTGGGTGTTGTTGTGATTGAATGCGAAATATATACGAGCTAATTTGGTTTTCAATAAAGAGATTTTTTTTGACAGGATTAACAAGATTTACAGGATGAATAATCCCGAAAATGAATTTATCTTGTGTATATCAAAGACTACTGGTAGAAATTATAACGGGCAGAAATTATTCTGCCCCTACGTAGGGGTTGAATAATTTCAACCCGAATATTCGAAAATACAAATCTTATATTCTAAATGGAATTGGTGTGTAAAGAATGCATGTAGATATCTAGCGGCTAATGTGAAATAGGAGAAGGTGAAGAGCATGGAAAAAAAACCAGATAAAAACAAGAAAGATAAGCCTGCGATAATGACAGGCAGACAATTCAAAGAAGCGGTTAAAAATAGTCCTAATCTTAGGAAACTTGCAAAAGATTTGGAAAAAGATATTGAAGAGGAATTCAATAAATGAAATTTATGATCATTTCCGTTGTAGGTTGTTGTTGTGATTGAATGGTAGGTTTTCAGCATATGCAGAAAGAATAGGTATGAAGAATAAAAATTACTTATGATCCTGATGGTCATTATGTTATAATAAATGATATTAGTATTGCGAAAAATATGTTTATCTGTGATGATCCTTTAAATGGAAAAGACATGAAATATTCAATAGATATAATTCAGGAGGCTTGGACGCTAGATGTTGTATAAATTATTTTTTTTAATTTTTATTTTCGTATCCTTAATATATTCTGAGGGTGATTACACTTGGGATTATGTAGATAAGGTAATTAGTGGTGATACTTTCCACATAAAAGATGATAAACTAATTATTAAACTGGACACAGTAAAAGCTCCTGATGTAAAAACGAAAGAGGGACTAAGAGCAAAAAGGGAACTAGAAAAACTAATTTTAGGAAAGAAAGTTTACATTATATTTACTAAGAAAGAAAAGAATCATATTTTAGCACTTGTTTTTATGGCTAATGATTCGCTTGAAAATTGGCGAACAGATAAACAAATAAAATATGACCTTTTGCGTAAAGGAACTGTAAAGAAGTTTAAATACTATGAGTTAGAATCTGACCATATTATGAAAAAATCTTATGATGCCTGGTTTAAGACTAAAAAAATTAAAACAAGCACACATTTTACAAAAAAAGAAACAGAAGATTTTTTGAAATGGCGAGATGAACAAATGAGAAGCGGAAAATACGAATAAATTTCATTTGCAGGTCGTTGTTGTGATTGAATGGTAGTTACCTTTTCCTCTCCCTTGATAGAAAATCGGAGCATTATAATTTCTTTTATGTTATAACAGTGAAGCTTGATTGTCATAAGTCCGGTATTTCGTCAGGGTGTTCGTCGAAGTATTTTATTTTTTCCATAACTTCTTTTTCATGTTCAGCTTCTTCTTCAGGTGTCCGACTAAACATACTTTCTAACTCTTCTAGGGTGCAAACATCTGTATCATCTTTCATTTCTTTGACATCCTAATATATTTGACTTGAATATCTAAAAACGAAATACAAACAAATGATTTTATTCACAACAAACCCCATCCGGGAGATAACGGGATTTTGTTTGAGGCTTCTGAAAATAGGAAAACTATTTATAAGTGAACCCACAAAAAGAAATTGAACTCTTTCAAAAGATTAACGAACTCCTTGCGAAAATTTCCAAGTTACAAACACTAAGCCGACGAAATCAGCTTAGTGTTCTTTAGTTTGATTTGTTTAGTTTTTGTGTATGCAACACACAAAAACTAGGATTTCTTATTCACTTTCTTTGACGATATCGATTGACAGGATTTTATACAAGGAATTTTTAATACCTATGAAAGACAAAATTTTAGGATTTATTCTAGTCTGTGCTTCTTCTTGGGTCGCATGCCTAGAAATTAATAGAGAGAACCAAGATTTACTTTTTTATCTTGTTCTTATTGTAATGAGTTTCAATTTTTTAATTGGTCTTGTTCTGCTTTTCAGAAAATCAACTAGAACAGATGAGATGATTTCTTGAATTCACTTTAGATGGAATAAAAAGGACTTTAATGCGCTTTCGCTAAAAATGGGGATTTAATGGAAAGACTAGAACCAAATTCTTTAAAAGAAATTACAGATGAAATGGAAAGACTCTTTGATTTCTTCAATGAAAAATTCTATCTTTCAAAACTAGAACGTCCAGTGCTAAGAATTCATCTAGGAAAACTAGGCAGAAAGACGACGGAAAGTTGGGTTTCTAAGATTAGGTTGAACAAGGGAAATGAGACTATTTATGAATTAAACTTTATTGCAGAATTAATGCAAAGAAGAACAAAGAAAAATATTCCTGAAATAGTTTGCGCCTTACTGCATGAAATGGTTCATCTGTCCAATCAGCAAAACAATATTCAAGACATGGCTGGTAACGGGGCACACCTTCGGAAAACATTTGCAGTTCTGGCAAAAGCGAAAGGACTCATGATTGAGTTTAAGGACAATTATCCGCGTATCATTACACCTGATTTATCATATGAGGGAGTAATCTATTATAATGAATTTCGTTTCAATGAATCTCTTTTAAATGTGTTTCATACTTTACCCAATCTGGAAATTCTTGCAAATCAAGAACATCAATCTAGTTCAGAGGCAAATGACAATAAGCCAATAAAAAAGCCTAAGTTGAAAAACCTATTCTGTCCCGTATGCGGAATAAAGGCTTACGTTGCCTATGGACTTAAAACTAATATCATTTGTGGTGCATGTAATATTGCTTTGGTAGAAAAGAATAATTAGGATCGTTTGTGCTGGAAAACACTTTGTATTTACTAGACTGACTTAAAGATTCAAAAGACTGTAAGCTAAATATTTTATTAATTATTTCAGTTGCAGTTTGTCGTTTTGATTGAATGGTAGTTATAATAACCGTCTTAATACGAAATTATTTTAAAGGAGAAAATTTATTGATTGGTGAATTTACAAAAACAGCAGAACTATAAGTCAATCAAATTAGACTTCCAATTCTGATTTGATTTATTTTTTAATATAACAGATTCAAAAAATAGCATTCTGGTAAGCTACTTATAAAAATAGTTTAGCAGAATAACCAGTCAATAATGGAAAAGTATATATGAAAGAAAAAACTGGAGGAATCAGTCTAATGATTCTATCAATTTATTTTGGCTTTATCACTTTTGACGGTAAAGCCCCAATTCCCACAGGCTTAATGTTGGTTTTACATTTGGTTGAGATTGGTTTAATATTCAGTGCTGGTATTGTAGTCATTATTTTTAAAGCAGAAAGAAAAAATTGGAAACAACAAATATAAGACCCTATATTTCCTTGCTCCATTAAAGCAAGGAAAAAAGTCTATTTCAGTTGCAGGTCGTTGTTGTGATTGAATGTTAGTAATTTTATTCATAGCTCTAACGACATCTGGAATAGTTATCCAGTTTAATGAGAATAAAACAAATGATTTTACTTTCATTAAAATTATCTTTGATTGTGTTTTACTTGTAATTGCACAGATAACAATAATCTTTATGATTAAAATTGAAAAGGATATAGAAAAATTATGAATACACATGATATAGTAGAAATATTTATTATAGTAATCTGCTTAGGAATTACTTTTGTAATGGCTTATTCTACTTATCTATTTTACAAAAACAGATAAACGAAGAGAGAAATAAATGATTAAAAAAGGTTTGTAAAAAGGTTCAAATTTCAATCCACTCTCTTCAATTAAGAAGAGAGAAATCAGAAACTAGAAGTATTTGAAAATTACAATACTAGTTTCAATCCACTCTCTTCAATTAAGAAGAGAGAAATTTTCCATGAACAAACATCTTTATTTTTCCCTGTAAGTTTCAATCCACTCTCTTCAATTAAGAAGAGAGAAATCCCCTCCGTATGAGCTATGTCAGCTTTAGTAGAAAGTTTCAATCCACTCTCTTCAATTAAGAAGAGAGAAATCACTTTAACAGAGCTAACCGATAAATGCGTATTTGTTTCAATCCACTCTCTTCAATTAAGAAGAGAGAAATTTGATACCCTTACAATCTCATTTGTATCACATTGTTTCAATCCACTCTCTTCAATTAAGAAGAGAGAAATTCTTTGATTGCCTGGGTTATATCCCCGATCGATTTGTTTCAATCCACTCTCTTCAATTAAGAAGAGAAATCCTCATGGGATACTACAACGACTAGGAAGAAAGTTTCAATCCACTCTCTTCAATTAAGAAGAGAGAAATTATGATTTAAAATGCAACCTTAGCCCTTTCTTTAGTTTCAATCCACTCTCTTCAATTAAGAAGAGAGAAATTTGTTTTGATTGGTATTTAAAAAGGCGGTAATAAAGTTTCAATCCACTCTCTTCAATTAAGAAGAGAGAAATGAATCAAGTAGATGCAATATTACCTATGAGAGTTTCAATCCACTCTCTTCAATTAAGAAGAGAGAAATAATTCGTTCTTTGTATTCTCTAGCCGCTTGACGTTTCGTGTTTCAATCCACTCTCTTCAATTAAGAAGAGAGAAATGTGCAGAGGTTCTAAATGAGTCGATATGATTTGTTTCAATCCACTCTCTTCAATTAAGAAG